>PKWO01000128.1 GCA_003132085.1 Oxalobacteraceae bacterium
GCAACTACGGCATGCTGATCGGTGAGCAAACCGCTGAAGCGATCAAGAAGGCGATCGGTTCCGCTTTTCCTGGTTCCGAGGTCAAGGAAATGGAAGTCAAGGGGCGCAACCTGTCGGAAGGCATTCCCCGTTCTTTCACCATTTCCAGCAATGAAATCCTGGAAGCCCTGACTGATCCGCTCAACAACATTGTGTCGGCGGTCAAAAACGCACTTGAGCAAACCCCGCCGGAACTGGGGGCGGATATCGCTGAAAAAGGCATGATGCTGACCGGCGGCGGCGCGTTGCTGCGCGATCTTGACCGATTGTTGATGGAAGAGACCGGCTTGCCGGTGATTGTCGCGGAAGACCCGCTGACTTGCGTGGTGCGCGGGTCTGGCATGGCGCTGGAACGCATGGACAAGCTAGGCTCGATCTTTTCCTACGAATAGAGTGCACCATGTTTTGTGCGAATGGCCCTGCAAAGCCCGCGGTAGTGCAGGATGTTCGCATGGTTATCGATGTTGCGCGCAGGCCTGACAGGATCGGGTCTGGCGCCGGTACTGGATTCAGCAGGTCTATCGGGCTCTAATGGAATACAGTCCACCGCCTCTATTTAAGCAAGGTGCTTCGGCACGCGCCAAAGTAGTGTTCTTTTCGCTCATCGCCATCGCGTTGCTGGTTGCTGATTCGCGTGTGCAATCGCTGGTCATGATCCGTCAGTTGGTGGGTGTTGCGCTGTATCCGTTGCAGTTGGCAGCCTTGGCGCCGCGCGACGCGGCTTATCGGGTCGGCGGCTATTTTGCATCGCTGGCCTCGCTGGAACAGGAAAACAGGAATCTAACGCACCAACAGTCAGACAATGCGCAATTGTTGCAACAGGCACAACAATTGTTCGCGGAAAATGCTCAATTGCGCAAATTGCTGGGTGCCGGCGAGCGCTTGCAGGCGAAATCCCTGGTGAGCGAAATTCTATACGACGCTCGCGACGCTTTTACACGCAAGATCGTATTGGATCGCGGTTCGCAGAACGGGGTTGCCCTGGGGCAACCGGTAATCGACGATATCGGCGTGGTCGGCCAGGTCACGCGGGTGTTTCCGTTCACTTCTGAAGTCACGTTGCTGACCGACAAGGATCAGGCGATCCCGGTGCAAGTGGTGCGCAGCGGCTTACGCAGTGTTGCTTACGGTCGCGGACAATCCGGGGTGCTCGACTTGAAGTTCATGGCGACCAATGCGGATATCCAGAAAGGCGATTTGTTGGTTACCTCCGGCATTGACGGTGTGTATCCGCCCGGGCTGGCAGTCGCAAAAGTGCTTCAGGTGGAAAACAAGTCGAATGACGCCTTTGCGCACATTGTTTGTCAGCCTGCGGCCGGCATCGACCGCAACCGACAATTGCTGATTTTGTTGGTCGACTCGAAAGCGCCTCGTTTGGCCCCTGAGGAACCGAAAGACAAAAAAGACAAGTTTGGCAGACGTCACGCGGACGGCGTGAAAGAGCCGGGCAGCGAAGCCGGCGCTGCCGGTGCTGCCGGTGCGATACAGCCGCCGCCTAACAAACTGCCCGATACCAAGGCCCCGGGACGATGAACAATCCGCATTACATCCTGCTCCCGGTCAGCCCGGTCTTTATAGCGGTCAGCCTGACCGGCGCTTTCCTGCTTAACCTGCTGCCGTGGGGGCGCTGGATCGGCGTTCCCGATTTCGTTGCATTGACACTGATATTCTGGAGTATTCACCAGCCGCGGCGGGTAGGTATCGGCGTCGCGTTTTTCATGGGGTTGCTGATGGATGTGCACGATGCTGCATTGCTCGGTGAAAATGCACTGGCGTACACGCTGTTGTCCTATTTCGCGATTACCATACACCGGCGGGTATTGTGGTTCCAGGTCGGCACGCAGACGCTGCATGTACTGCCGTTGCTGCTATTGGCGCAATCGGTACAGTTAGTGATTCGCCTTGTGGTGAGCGGCAAATTCCCCGGCTGGCTGTATTTTGCCGAGAGTTTCGTTGCCGCTGCGTTGTGGCCGATTGCAACCTGGATACTATTGGCACCGCAGCGCCGCGCGATCGACAGGGATGAAACTCGCCCGATCTAGTGTTGCTCCGAATGCGTGGCCCTTGAAGAAAAATGACTGAGTTTAAGAACACCGAACGTGAATTGCACTTTTTCCACCTGAGACTCTCGGTCGTAGGTGGATTTGTATTCGTCTGTTTTGGATTGTTGCTGGCGCGCTTTATCTGGCTGCAGGTATACAAACATAGCGACTATGCGGCGCAGGCGGAAGACAACCGCATCTCGATCGTGCCGCTGGTGCCCAACCGCGGGCTGATCGTCGATCGGAACGGTGTGGTGTTGGCGCGCAATTTTTCTGCGTATACGCTGGAAATCACGCCTTCCAAGATCGACGGCGACCTAGACGCGGTGATCGATAGCCTGGCTGAATTGGTCGACATTCAAAGCAAGGATCGCAAGCATTTCAAAAAGCTGCTGGAAGAATCGAAAAATTTTGAAAGCACGCCTATCCGGACGCGGTTGAGCGATGCCGAAGTGGCGCGTTTTACCGCGCAGCGCTATCGTTTTCGGGGCGTCGAAATACAGGCGCGCCTGTTTCGCCAATATCCGCTGGGCGCAGTGGCGTCGCATGTGATCGGCTACATTGGACGGGTCAGCCAAAAGGATGCTGAAAAAATTGATGCAATGGACGATTCCGCAAATTACAGCGGGACCGAATACATCGGCAAGGAAGGTCTGGAGAAAAGTTACGAAAAGGAACTGCACGGCACTACCGGCAATGAAGAAGTCGAAATATCCGCGGGCGGGCGCGCAGTGCGCACGCTATCGCGCAGTTCGGCCAGTCCCGGCAACAATCTGATCCTATCGATAGACATCGAGTTGCAAAAGATCGTCGAAGAAGCGTTTGGCGATCGCCGCGGCGCGCTGGTGGCGATCGAACCGGCGACCGGCGATGTGCTCGCTTATGTCTCCAAGCCGACCTACGACCCCAATCTGTTTGTCGAAGGCATCGATCAGCAAAGTTGGGACGATTTGAATAATTCGCCCGATAAGCCGTTAGTCAATCGGCCGCTAAGCGGCACCTATCCCCCCGGGTCGACTTACAAGCCTTTCATGGCCTTGGCGGCCCTCCAGCTAGGCGTGCGCACGCCTAGCTGGAGCTTCAACGATCCCGGACACTTTGTTTTCGGCAATCATGTTTTCAGGGATGACATTCCTCAGGGGCACGGTGTTGTCGACATGCATAATTCCATCGTGAAGTCCTGCGACATCTATTATTTCATGTTGGCCAACGATCTGGGCGTCGATGCCATTCATGATTTCATGAAGCCGTTCGGATTTGGCGAGCTTACCGGTATCGACCTCGAAAATGAGCGCGTCGGCCTGCTGCCGTCGACTGCTTGGAAACGCGGCTATTATAAAACCCGGGAACAGCAGAAGTGGTATGCGGGAGAAACGATATCCCTTGGAATCGGTCAGGGCTACAATGCTTTTACTCCGTTGCAACTGGCGAAGGCTGTCGCCACGCTTGCCAACAATGGCGTGGTCATGAAGCCTCACTTGGTTAAGACTATCGAAAGCGGGGTAACGCTTGCGCGAACACTGGTTGTGCAGAAAGAGAGTAATCGAATAAGTCTGAAACAGGAAAATATCGATGTGGTCAAACAGGCTATGGTCGGTGTGACGTCTGAGCCATCCGGTACGGCATTCAGAGTATTCAAGGACGCCGGGTATGTATCCGCAGGAAAGACTGGAACTGCGCAAGTGGTCGGGATGAAGAAAAACGAAAAATACAACCGAAATGGCGACGAACGATTGCGGGATAATGCCCTCTTTACCGCGTTCGCGCCGGCCGACCATCCGCGCATAGCGATCGCGATCGTCGTTGAGAACGGCGGCTTCGGTGCGGCGGCGGCGGCCCCGATCGTACGCAAGGCGCTGGACTACTATTTGCTCGGCAAGCGGCCCGACAGCAAGGACATGCCGCCGGCGGGGAAGGACGACTTCATCGATATCGAGTCCGCTGCCGCGTTGAAAGCCGAGGCAGAGTCGGTCGGCGGTCCGAAGCCGGGAATGGAAACTCGAGGAAGTAAAGACTGATGCGCCTATCCGAACGGCGGCCGATTTGGCCGATGATCAAACAACGCCTCGCGGTATTCGATGGGCCGCTGGCGCTGATCATACTGTTGCTGCTGTCGGTCGGGCTGGTGACGCTGTATTCCGCCGGCATTGATCTCCCTGGAATTGTCGAGAATCAAGTGCGCAATATCCTGGTGGCATTGGTTGTCATGTGGCTTGCCGCCAACGTGCAGCCGCAAACCCTGATGCGCTTTGCCGTGCCGATTTATGCGCTGGGGATTGTTTTGCTGATTGCGGTAGCATTGGTCGGCACCGTGAAACTGGGTGCGCGTCGGTGGCTGCATCTCGGCATGGTAAATTTTCAGCCTTCCGAGATCATGAAGATCGCGATGCCCTTGATGCTGGCGTGGTTCTTTCAGAAGCGCGAAGGCTTGATTCGCTGGCGCGAGTTTCTGATGGCGGGCTTGCTGTTGGCGATACCGG
>PKWO01000571.1 GCA_003132085.1 Oxalobacteraceae bacterium
TCGCCGCACCGGCGATCATCGGATTCAGGAGTCCGAACGCGGCGAGCGGTATGCCGACTATGTTGAAAATGAACGCCCAGAACAGGTTTTGGCGTATCTTGCTGTAGGTGCGTCGAGAAATATCGATCGCGTCGACCAACAGACGCGGATCGCCGCGCATTAACGTCACGCCTGCCGTGTGCATCGCCACGTCGCTTCCGTTACCCATCGCAATGCCGATGTCGGCGGCGGCCAAGGCGGGGGCGTCATTGATCCCGTCGCCTACCATCGCAATGCGCTTTCCTCCAACTCGCAATTCGGCAATCAACTGTGACTTTCCTTCGGGCAGAACTTCGGCATGCACTTCATCGATGCTCAGCGCGGCAGCAACGTGGCCAGCGCTACCGCGGTTGTCGCCAGTAAGCATGACGGTCTTGATCCCCAACCTGCGCAGCTTTTCAATCGCTTCCTTACTCTCCGGTTTGATGGTGTCGCCGAAGGCAAGAAATCCGATCAGTTTTGCATCCGGCGCGACGCGAGCCAGCCACGAAACGGTCTCGCCGTTCCCCATGTGTTCGCGACCAAGCTCCCGCATCGTATCCAGCGACACGCCATGCTGAGCCATCAATGGCTCATTACCGAGCGCCAGCAGTGCTCCGCCCACCCGAGCTGTCACGCCATAGCCGGGAACAGCTTGCATTTCCGTCGCGCTTGCAGGGAGGATTGCAGCGTCGCTCGCCGCATCGCGTACTGCACGCGCCAACGGATGTTCGCTTCCTTGTTGTACGGCCGCTGTCAACGCGAGCAACTCCTGCTGATCACCCGATGCAGCAACAAAGGCGACCAGGCGCAACCTGCCAGCCGTCAAGGTGCCAGTTTTGTCAAATGCCACGACATTGGCGCCATGCAGCAACTCGAGGGCCTCCGCATCCTTAAACAGAATTCCTTGCTTCGCTGCAGCGCCGGTGCCGGCCATGATCGCAGTCGGAGTGGCTAGGCCGAGCGCGCAAGGACACGCAATGACGAGCACTGCAACAGCGTTAAACAATGCAGATTTCCAGTCGCCGTTGGCGAGCCACCAACCGGCAAACGTAATGAGCGAGATCGCCACGATCGTCGGAACGAATACCGCGCTGACTTTATCCACCAACCTCTGTATCGGCGCTTTGGCCGCTTGAGCATCTTCCACCGCACGGATAATGCGCGACAATGTCGTCTCCGTGCCGATGGCGGTTGTTCTTGCCACTATTAGTCCCTCGCCGTTCACGGCGCCCCCGATCACTTGGGCGCCGGGCTCTTTGCTGATCGGCAAATTTTCGCCTGTGAGCATCGATTCATCGACATGCGTATGTCCTTCAAGAATTTTGCCATCCATGGGAATGCGTTCCCCGGGGCGGATGACGACGTCGTCGCCTACGCGCAGGCCGGCGACTGGAATGTCGCGTTCGACGCCTTTTTCACGCACGCGGGCCGTCTCGGGCCGCAATGTCTGCAGTGCGCGAATCGCCTCGGTGGTCTGGCGCTTGGCCCTCGACTCAAGCCACTTGCCGAGCCGGACCAAAGTGATGACGACGGCGGCGGCCTCGAAATACAGATGCACCGATGTTTGGTCGGGTGCACTGCGCCACTGATAGACACTGAGACCGTACGCCGCTGTGGTGCCAAGCGCGACCAACAAGTCCATGTTTCCGGTTTTGGCACGCAATGCCATCCATGCGGCCCGATAAAAGCGAGCGCCAACCCAGAATTGCACTGGGGTTGCCAACAACCACTGAACCCAGCCCGGTAGCGTCATAGGCATGCCAAATGCAGCGCTTAGCATCGGAACCAGCAAAGGAATGGTCAGTGCGGCGGAAAAAGCTATCTGCCAGGATTCAGGGAACGTCCGCGTCTCCGGAGGCGGTCCTTCTTCGCCTGCTATGGCTGTGTAGCCGGCACGTTCCACCGCAGCAATTAGCTGCGCGATGTCGGTACTTTTGCCCAAGGTCGATACGACCGCACGCTCGGTGGCGAGGTTGACCATCGCGCCAAGAACACCGGGCACAGCACGCAGCGCCTTCTCCACGCGACCTGCGCATGAGGCGCACGTCATTCCGCCGATAGTTAGTGACATCTCGCGGATCGGCACCGCGTAACCCGATTTTTTTACGGCGGCGGTCAACTGCTCCACTGACATGACTGAATTACCTGTGACGCGTGCCGATTCATTCGCGAGGTTGACCGAAACCGTCTGAACACCAGGCAACACGCTGAGCGCACGCTCAACCCGTTTCGCGCATGACGCGCAACTCATTCCCTCTATCGGCAGGCTCAGCGCCTTCATGGCTGTCATACTCATTTACAACTCCTCGGTGAACACTTGCTATCATGATGCACATTACCATCATGGGAAGGTCAAGGATTAAATTTATTAGAATATTAGAATAAATTGCTTGACCTTCCTACTGCGGGAAGGTTCATCATAGAATTGTTTACCATCCAAGGAGCCCTACCATGATCAAATTGAACATTCCCGATATGACCTGTAATCATTGCTCGGGCGTCATCACCAAGGCACTGAACGGCCTTGATCCGAATATAAAAGTCGAATTCGACATGCAGAAACATATTGCCGACGTAACTACCAATAAAACGCTCGATGTGGTCTTGGAAACGCTTGCAGCAGCTGGCTATCCCTCCACCGTTGTTGTGTAATGCTTGCCATTTTGCGAGTCCGCAATTCAGACGTGGGTTGTACAAACGATCCCGCTTTCATTGCTCTACCTCGGCGGTGTCACGCAAGCCGCCGCCGTGACCGGCGTGGCCTACGTTCTCTTATCGGTCAGCTTTACTGGCCGTCTTCGGCCTAACTGATTCAGGCCGCCCGCCGCGTGACGCCGTCCTGCATCAGGCCGCGCGCCCGCTGGTTAGATTTATAGATGCTGTCGCGCACTGGCGCCGCGCCCGACCTGACGCTATCGACCCATTCCTGCGTCGAAATTACCGCTGCAAATCGTGATTGCAACACTACGTTGAAGACGCGATGAATATCTTTTGCACTCGCGTAGCCCGCCTGATTCAGATACGACACGGCGCCGGATGCGTCATGCAGAAACTCGACAGCGGTACCATTGTGCAAGGCGTGATTGATAGTAGACGCATCGCAGTTGTGGGTCATGTAGCCGACCACCGTCAAGGTATCGATGCCGTTGGCCTGGAGCCATTGCGCCAGATTGGTCTCAGGATAGGCGCTCGGTAGCGTCTTGCGCACATAGTGGTCATGCGGGCGCAATGCCACCACCGGATGCAGTTGCCAGCCATCCGTGCCGATGGCGAACAGCGGTGAGCCGGTTGGCGAGGTCTGCTGCACCACGATGACCGGAATTCCGGCGGCGCTTGCGGCATCCATGGCGACGCCAACATTGACGATGGTCTCCTGCGGGTTCGGGTACTCAATGGGCAGGTTGCCAGTGAAGTATTCATTTTGTACGTCGATCACGATCAAGGCGCGTTTTTGAATAGTAGACATGGTCAGGTTCCTTTTGGGGGTACTTCTGGTTTCTCGGGATCATCGGCAATCCGTAGACGGAATCTTAGTTCCGCGCTATGCTTTCCGACAGTGGCCCATAGGACAATATACGATGATATTGGGCCAAGCATGACGAAACTCACCACTCACCGGTAATATGCCCTATGCAACCCAAGGAAATCGCCGTTCTGGCGTTTAACGACATCAGCCCATTTCACCTGTCGGTGCCATGCCTAGTATTTGAAGACCGTGCCTGGACTGGACTGCCGTCCTACCGATTACGCATTTGCGCGGCAGAGCCCACCGTGGGAGGCACTCTGCGCACCAATGTGGGATTTGCTATACAAACCGAACTGACACTTGCAGATGCAGCTCATGCCGACGTTGTGATCGTGCCGTCCTGGCGAGACCCAAAGGAGGCGCCGCCCGAGCCGATGCTGGAAGCTGTGCGATCTGCCCACGCGCGTGGAGCGACGGTGGTCGGGTTGTGCTTGGGCGCATTCGTACTGGCAGAAGCTGGCGTACTGGACGGCCGTCAGGCCACCACGCACTGGAACAGTGTTGAGATGTTCGCCAAACGGTATCCACGTGTAACGCTGGTGCCGGATGTGTTGTATCTGGACGCAGATGACGGACGACTCGTGACCTCCGCTGGGACGGCTGCCGGACTGGATTGCTGCCTGCACCTGGTGCGCCGCTGGTATGGCGCGGAAGTTGCCAATCACATAGCGCGGCGACTTGTGGTCGCACCACACCGGCAAGGCGGGCAGGCGCAGTACATTGAGCAGCCGCTGCATGATGGGCGCGGCGGCGACCGGCTTTCCGACTTGCTGAATTGGACGGTGGCCAATCTGAGCGAGCCACACTGCCTTAACACACTGGCCGAACGCGTCGCCATGAGCCGCCGCAACTTCACCCGCCGGTTTCGTGAACTGACAGGAACGACGGTCGGGCAATGGCTACTAGGCCAGCGTCTGGCCTACGCGCAGCGAATGCTGGAAACGACGCAACAACCGATCGAGGATATTGCGCAGCATGTGGGCTTCGGCAGCGCGGTATCACTGCGTCAACACTTCAATCGGGCGTATCAAACCTCACCCAGCGCCTATCGGGCGCTATTTGCGCAGCGTTAACGCCGCGTTGTGACCGTTACGGCAGGCTTAGCGCACGATGCTACACTGAGCGGACATGGTGACCGTGCATCGGAGAGCGTTTGATAACCGGCTAAACGCCGACCGGGAATGTTTCCGGCGCCTCGCCTGTTTCCCAGTGGCTAGTGCGTTCCAACGGCTTGACCGCCTGAGTCTTATCGAAATGAAGTACCGCATCGAACTGCTGCGGCAGATGCGCGTAAAAATAATGACTCTGCCGCTCGGTATCGGGACGATAAATGACGCCGATGGCGCGCTCGAGCCGACGATCGAACAACGCTTGCGTCACCGAATTTTTTCCCCGCAACGGCAGCATGAAGCGGCTTATCCCGGTGTGGTGAAGTAGCGCTTCATAGCTATCTTCCAATGCAGGAAGAACGCGCTTTCTCTCGGCCGGCGCATCCCAGTCCGACGCCGCAGTAACAGTTCCCTGATACGTCGTCAAACCGATCAGCACCGCGTCCGCACCGTAGCGCTCACGCGCCAGTTGCCCAACAGTCCATTCACCTTCCCCGCCGACCTCGGTAGCGCGCGCATCGCCAACGTGCGAATTATGCTCCCAGACCACGATCTTGGCCGGTTTGCCGATAGCGCGCGACAAGTGCTGCGCCAACGCATCCAGAGTCTCCGCCATATGCCGGTCGCGTAAATTCCATGATGAGACGCGGCCGCTGAACATGGTGCGGTAGTATTGCTCCGCGTTCACGATAAGACGGGCATTCTGTTCGACATAGAACAGCGTATCTGCCGGTTCCGAACCGTCGCGTCGCACATAGTCGGCGGCACGCGCGGTCAGGTCGCGTAGTTGCGCCACGACGGCATTCTCACATGAAGCCGACAAGCCGAAACCAGCGGCATAGCCGTAGCGTTGACTATCATCCCCGAAATGATCGAAGCACGCATAGCGAGCGCGGGCGCGCCGAGCCGCCTCTGGATCGACCCCGTCCAGGTAATGCAAGACCTCGTCGATCGACGTAAATAGGCTATACAAATCCAGCCCATAAAAGCCAACCGCCGGCATGCGCGACAACAGCGCGTCATTGTAGCTGCGCAGCCAATCGACAAATGACACGACATCGGTATTGCGCCACATCCAGGTCGGAAAACGCTTGAAGCCGATCAGCGCCTGTTCGCTATTGGCGTCGCTGCTCAATCCGCGGACATAACGATTTACGCGGTGAGCGTCAGGCCAGTCGGCTTCCACCGCAACGGCTGTAAAACCCTTTTCAACGATCAAGCGCTGGGTAATGCGGGCGCGTTCACGATAAAACTCATGCGTGCCGTGGCTTGCTTCACCCAACAGCACGAAACGCGCATCCCCGATCAAATCCAGCAAAGGATCATAATCGCCGGCCGATCCTGTCAGGATGTGTGCGGACGACGCGATCGCATCGCATAAGGGTGAATGAGGAGAACGAATATAAATTGACATGATATGTTGAGATCAAAAACTATCGGATGACGAGACGACAGATAAAATCGAATGCGCATTATTTCCCAAGTTATTCCGGCCGTGGAAAATGCAACGTGAACCATGCGGTGGCTAGTTCAGCCACTTCTTCCAATGTGCCCGGCTCTTCAAATAAATGGGTCGCATCGGGAACAATTGCGAGCCGCTTTTCGCAATGCAGCGCGTTGTAGGCCGCCTGATTCAGCTCAATCACGACATCGTCCAATCCGCCGACGATGAGCAAGGTCGGGGCAAGCACCTTTTCCAGCGCTTGCGGGCCTGCCATGTCTGGCCGACCGCCGCGGGAAACAACTGCCGCGATTTCGGTTCCACGCGCCGCAGCAAGCTGCAACGCTGCCGCTGCACCGGTACTAGCGCCGAACAGGCCAAGCGGAAAAATCCTGGTAACGTCGTACTGCAACAGCCAATTGCAAGCCGCATTCAAGCGTTTCGTCAGCAACGAAATATCGAAGCGTGTTTGGTAATTTTTGTCCTCCTGTAACGTCAGCAGGTCGAGCAATAGCGTCCCCATTTGCGCGTTGCGCAACTCGCCGGCGACGTAATTATTACGTGGGCTCAATCGGCTGCTGCCGCTGCCGTGCGCAAATACAACCATGCCGATCGGATTTTCCGGCACTTCCAGCATTCCTTCAATATGCACCGAATCCGACTCGATCCTGACGAATTCCTTATGCATCGATGACATAATCAACCCCTACTCGCTTCTGCGATCTTGCAACGCATGGGTTCGCCGCGCCTGATCTCGCTGAGCATGTTCAAGCAACGCGATTACCTCTTCATCGGTAGTCTGCTCGAAATTCTCGTACCACTGGCCCACCGCATAAAATGGCTCCGGCATGCTCAAGCAAATAATCTCATCCACTTTGGTTCTCAGATTCTCGTAGGAGTCACGCGGAGCGACGGGAACGGCGACGATCAGACGCGCCGGATTAGCTTCACGAACCACCTTCACGGCGACCTGCATGGTCGAACCCGTTGCCAACCCGTCATCAACCAGGATCACCACGCGTTCCCGCAATTGCAGCGCGTCGCGTCCGGCACGGTATAGCTTTTCGCGCCGCTCTATTTCACGCAGTTCGCGTTGTGCCACCGCTTCGACTACCGAAGGCGATATTTCATTCGCGCTCATCACTTCCGCTTGCAATATGCAAACGCCGACGCTGGCGATCGCTCCCATGGCATATTCTTCGTGCCCAGGAAAACCGAGCTTGCGAACCAACAAGACATCGAGCGGAACCTCAAGCGCCTTTGCGACGGCAAATCCCACTGGCACTCCGCCGCGCGGCAACGCCAACACTATCGCATCGTCGCGCCGGGCATAGCTAACCAGCCGCTGCGCCAGTAATTCACCGGCTTCCATTCTATTTTTAAAACGTTTCAGTTTTTCGATTGACATGCCGGCCCTCTCAGGATCATATAAAAATCTTTGATGCCCCTACAAGCGCCCAACCCGACAAGAACGGCGAAGATGTGCTCTAAGGCCGACGCATACCGTGCATCAATGACGTAACCGGAATTTCGCCGTTAAAACATCACTGCGAAGACCGACACGCCATTCGGATAAACTGCATCAAAACACCTCTCACATTGTTCGCAAAAAATGTATGAGCGCTTCACTCCTTTTTGACGCAAAACCAATTGCAAATGAACATTGCATTCCGGACATGACTCTCTCATTTTCCCCGCACTTCTTACGTCATCTGCAATATAGCCACCTGTCCGCAACCCATCAACCACTTCTGTCGGATTGAGCTCCACCAGCAGGAATGGACCGGAATCCTTGCGTCTGTTATCGGAGAATGATGCCTCGTCCGTATAGTGCTCGCTTGTCACAAAGAATTCGCTCATTGCTGCACCTCATCTGTTCGGTCTCGGCTCTGCAACATTTCCAGAAAAATTAAACATTTTACTAGAACAAAACGTCTCGATAGAATGCAATTATTCGACATGCAATCCATCGTTAATGTGGCGAAAGCAAATAGATCACGCTTACATACGCGCTACGCGCGCCGCCACAAGCGCATCCATTGCGCTGACGGCGCGACCTATATATCTAATAAATCACCAAATATAGTCAATTCACGGTTACTTTCCTGCTGCTTCCGCCAGCCTTTTTCGGTAGTGACAACACCAACACGCCATCCTGATATTTAGCGTCCGCCTTCGCGTCATCAACCTCTTGCGCCAGCGTAAAGCTGCGATACTGCAGGCCTTGATAGCGTTCGCTTCGAATCACCTTTGAGCCTTCCTTTTCTTCCTTTTCAGTCTTGGTCTCGGCCTTGATTGAAACTTGATTTCCGTTAATGTCTACTTGGATATCTTCCTTTTTCACGCCTGGAATTGCGGCCTTTACCAAGTAGGCTTCGTCCGTCTCCGAAACATCCAACTTGATCAGCGACTCTGTATCCAAACTTCGCCGCACAGGTTGCAAGCTGAAACTCTCAAAAAAATTATCGAGTCCGCTAAACGGGTCGAAACGAGAAATATCGCCAAACGGATCAAAACGTACCAAATTGCCAGCCATGATTAACTCCATTCAAAAAAGTTACTATTGAGAAAAACATCTTCGTCTCACTGCTAATTTCCGTCACCGAAACTACAAATTTTTTTCATAGCCCATCACCTTCTTTCCGGCTAACCTCATTGTCAATTATATTGAGGGGTCACTACGTCAATTTGACGGATATCAAAGATAGATCGAATGTATCTGGCGCCTAACGGAAGCCATATCCAAGAACGGTGCTGCGTTGTATGGAAGGAGCGTGCCTGGATAGCCTGTCGCCGGACACACCAAATTTTAGAAGACGCGTTATGGCTCTTATCGCGGATACGCGACGTGTGTTTGACGTATATCAAACGATGAACAACCTTCGGGTTTATGATCTACCAGTGTTCGAGGAGCGACCCGGCTCACGAACAGGACAGAGTCCACCGGATGTTTCGCGGCCCTCTGACGAACAGCGGAATAAATTTCAAGCGAGTCTTGCTTCGTTTGTCGCCGCAGTCTGGATGCGGCGACATATTGTAGGGGTCGCGTGCCGAATATGCGCCTGTCATGATTTGAAGAGGCTCGGCCTTGGGCGGTCGGGTTTTGATTGGTTGTCGTGGTTTCGGCTGCACGCGTCGGGCCGGCCACATTTTTGAGGAGTCACAATTATGGGAATCGCAGCGGAACTGAAACAAGGCGCGGAAGAGATGTGGGAATCGGCCGCCGAAGGGTGGCGGCGGTTAAGCCATCAGGCAGCGGGCGCATTGACCCGTTTTAGGTCCGGAGCGAAATCATCCGGATCTGCCACCAGCAACGGCGACCGCGACTTGCCCTCTCCTGGTTGGGGATTTCTGGCCGGCGATGTGTTCGAGGACGGCGCCAAAATTGTGGTTCGGCTTGAAGTACCCGGTATGAAAAAGGGTGATTTTGATATCGAGGTGCATGATGACGCTCTTGTCGTCCGAGGCGAGAAACATTTTGAATCAGAATCAAGCGAGGGGCGTTACCACGTGCTGCAGTGCGCTTACGGCAGCTTCAACAGGACCATTCTCCTGCCTGCTCCGATCATCAACAACGAGGTAAAAGCGAACTACGAAAATGGCGTGCTGAAAATCGAGTTGCCAAAAGCAACACCAAACAGAGCAGCAGGAAGCCAGATCAAGGTAATGTAGGCTTGTCGATGTTGATTCTTCGCGTGTCGGCGGCGCGCGAAGAACTTATGGTACCGATTATTGAAAATCTCACTCCTTTACCATCAAGCCCCCTCGACTCGCACCTTTTTTTAAGACGAGCTGGAGAATGTCGTGAACCGATTATTCTGTTTGTTCATGACCTGCCTGATCAGCTTGGCCTGTACGCCGGTCGCCGTCAATGTGCAGCCGGTTCCGGATCCGTCCTGGAAAAAGGAAGCGTATTAATGCCGAGAGGTCATATTATTTTCCGCGCAGCTCCGCTTCCATAGACTTGAACGCGGTGATATCGGTAAAAGTAATCACTACCCCATCGATTACATTCTCCACGGTACGATAAGGCATGATTCGCACCTTGAACCAACGCCCGTCGCGAGTGGGCAGCTGCTTTTCGATAAAGATCAAGGTACGCAGCACTTCGCGCATGTCTTCCTGCAATTCTTGGTAGTCCAGATCGTTGGCGATGTCGCTTAGCGGACGTCCGACATCGCCCGGAATCAGCTTGAACATCCGCGTCACCTGGTCGGTAAAGCGTCGCACACGAAGTGCGCTGTCCAGAAAAATCGACGCGATCTCGGTGCTGTTCAGCAAGTTTTGCAAGTCGCTATTGATCGATGACAGATCTTCAACCTTGGATTGCAGTTCGGCATTGACTGTTTGCAACTCTTCGTTAGTAGAGGTCAGTTCTTCCTTCGATATCTGCATTTCTTCGCGAGCCGTTCGTAATTCCGCGTAAGCCTGCTCGAGCTCTTGCCTTTGTTTGGCGTTGCGGTCGCTGCGCTGCATCTTGCCGGGCGGCGGCAATGCCGCATCGGAAAAAGTGATCATCACCATCCCCTGCAATACTGCGGGCTTGTCAATTACCTGAACGGTGACGTTGACAGTCTGTGCGGCACCATTGAGCTCCTCGACCTGCAACCCCGCCAAGGTAACCGTGCCGTGGTTCCGGTTCACCGTCTTCAGTGCGTTTGCCAAGTCGTAACGCAGCCCGTCGCGAGCCATTGCGTAAATGTTCAAGTTGGCTTTTCCCGAGGCCGGCTCCAGGTACTTTCCGGTGCGCCCGTTAAAATAGGTGATATCGCCGTCGGCATTGACCAACACTGCGGCCGGAGATAAGTTTTGCAGTAAGAATTGGTCTGCCTGAGACTGAAAATTGGCTTGTATATTCGCCATCTTTGGCTCTTCTTGAACGTTAGACAAGACTGGAAAGCGCTTAGTCGGAAAACTAATTCCGCTAGACGAACCGATTTCGATTCGCTGATACAGACGCGCTTTGCTGTCGATCGACTTAAATAAATTCGTAAAGCCGCCAACCGACTCGGCGTTGCCGAGAAGCAGGATGCCCCCTGGATTCAACGCATAATGAAACAACGGCATCAGCTTGTCTTGCAGCTCGGCGGAAAGGTAAATCAACAGATTGCGGCAAGTGAGAAGATCCAGCTTGGTAAACGGCGGGTCCATGATGATGTTTTGCGACGCGAAGACCACCATCTCCCGGATCTCCTTGCAAATTCGGTAGCCGTTTCCATCCTCGTAGAAAAACCTGCTCAAGCGCTCCGCAGACACATCCGCAGAAATGTTGGCCGGGTAATGCCCCTGCCTTGCGTTGTCGATCGTGTCCACGTCCAGGTCGGTAGCGAAGATCTGGAGCGAGAATTGACCCTTCGGCTTAATTTTCTCCAGTACTTCCTTGAACACAATCGCCAGGGAATAAGCCTCTTCGCCGGTCGAACACGCGGGTACCCATGCCCTCAACGATTTTCCTGCCGGGTAATGCGCAAGAAGTTCGGGAACCGCCTCTTTTTTCACGCGATCCCACACCTCCGGATCACGGAAAAAACTCGTCACGCCGATCAGCAGCTCCTTGAATAACAAGTCCACTTCTTTAGGATTTTCCTGTAGATAACGAACGTAATTCGCCAGCGTTTCGATCTTGTGGAGCCCCCTTCTGCGCTCAATACGGCGGTATATCATGTTCTTTTTGTAGAGGGAAAAGTCGTTGCCGGTACGGTCCCGCAACAAGATCACAATCTTTTCGAGCGCGCTCTCCGATCTGACTGCCAACGTCTTGTCTGTGTAGCTGGCGGGACGAGCGCTATGCAGATAGGAAATGATTTTTTCCGGCAGATCATTTGGCGCGGCGACCATATCGGCTAACCCGGCATTGATTGCGCTGCGAGGCATGCTATCGAATTTCGCTGACGCCGGATCCTGCACCAGCACCAAGCCGGCCTTTTCCTTGATCGCCTGCAGGCCCAACGTACCATCGGACCCCATGCCGGATAGAATGACGCCGATGGCGAGTTCCCGTTGGTCCTGCGCCAACGCGCGCAGAAAAAAATCGATCGGCAGACGCAGGCCGCGCGGCGCCACCGGATCAAGCAAGTGCAACACGCCGTGCAGAA
>PKWO01000215.1 GCA_003132085.1 Oxalobacteraceae bacterium
GAGAGGCGTCCATTCCATTTGATTTATCCAGATCGATCCAAGGATCGATAGGTGAGCAGTGGGCTGAGTTCCTTCTTAGGGCAACTTGCGGATCTTGGTTTTACAGACTTTAAAGCAGACGCCAGCGGTGGCATTTCGGCGACACCGCCAGGCAGTGCAAGCGCAGGCGCAGGCGCAGGCACACAGATGGATGGGCACGGTACGTCGGGTGGTTCTGATCAGGTAGCAAAGCCAAAATTGGTCAAAGACTGTAGTGTGAGTTCTTGCATAGTGGAAGGTGTGCTCTATACAAACAACTTTGCGATTCCAGGAAACGATCCGGTTCCTGTCAAGGATTCCGATAATAATCCAGTTCTTGGCCCAGACAATAAGCCACTATTTGCACCTTCAAGAGCAAATCTCGCCGCTATTTCTGCCCAGCTTTCACGCGATTCTTTTTCCGAACTTTATACTGATGAGCACAAATTTGCTCAAGCAGGGCCGTGGGATTTTCAGCGAATTAAAGGTGATGACGGAACTATCATATTCACCGATGCGTATAGACACTTTTCAAATGTCGCTACCGTCAAACAGAATGCCCAATGCGCGCCAGGCTAATCAATTGGCGGTCTCGGCGTCGGACGTTTCGATCAAGGGCGGCGCCGTAGTGTCGCAAGTAGTTGACACGATGGCCTCGATCAATGCGTCCTCGAAGAAAATCGTCGACATCATCAGCGTCATCGACGGCATCGCATTCCAAACCAATATTCTAGCGCTCAATGCTGCAGTCGAAGCGGCGCGCGCAGGTGAGCATGGGCGCGGCTTTGCTGTAGTGGCCGCGGAAGTGCGCAACCTGTCCCAGCGAAGCGTCGCGGCGGCGAAGGAAATCAAGGGATTGATCGACGAAAATGTCGATGCCGGCAGTAAGTTGGTTGATCAAGCTGGCACCACAATGCATGAGGTGGTAGAGAGCATCAAGCGGGTAACCGACATCATGGCGGAATCACTGCTGCAAGTCAGGAGCAATCGCAGGGCATTGAGCAAGTCAACCAGGCGATTATGGATATGGATGATGTTACCCAACAAAATGCTGCATTGGTGGAAGAAGCCGCCGCTGCCGCGCAGAGCATGCAGGACCAGTCCGGTCATTTGATCGAAGTGGTCAGCGTGTTCAAGCTCGACGGAACGCGTGCGGGCGTCGCCACACCGTTGAAGGTGGCAACCAACCTAATTCAAACGAAAGCTGGCGCTACCCAGAAGTTGGGTACAACACGCGGTGCTAAGCGTTCCGTCCCCGCTGCTAAGCCGTTAAAACAGGTGGCGAATGCGCGCCCTGCAACTACTGCAGGCGAAGGTTGGGAAGAATTTTGACAAACACCGCCGAAATGGTTCATTATAAAAAAACGGCATTTTTCCCGCCAAGAGCAAAGCACTGGAACAGCCTTGGGATTTTGGCGAATAGGCTCCAGGCCAAATAGGTTGGAATAGGGTAACCGCTCCATTGATTTCCATACCCCGACTAAATGGATAACCAACGTACCCACCCGTATCAAAGCGCCGCTGGCTGGATCTTGCTGGCGCTGGCCATACCCCTGCAGTGGTGGGCTTCACATCCTGCTTGGCAGCTCATCGTTGAGCCGATGAGGTTCGTGTTTTGGCACGACGTTGTGGAAATGTTCGCTGTAGTGGTAGCAATGTTGGTATTTATCACCGGATACCGCGCCATGTTTACGGTACGCCAAGGGGCCGTGATACTGCTGGGCGTGGCATTTTTTGGTGTGGGGCTACTCGATTTTCTGCACGCGTTGAGCTACGTACGCATGCCGACCATTTAGGTGACGGCCGAGCAGCGCCGGCGGATCAAGGCGATGGCGAACTTCTGGGAAGCCGCCGCCAAGCGGTCTGTCGACAAGTCGCAGGAATGAACCCGATGGATGCCTGGCCTGATTGCCGACAAAACGGTCTTTGGCTGAACGGCCTTCACAAATTCATTAGAATTGATCAGAAAGTTTCGAGGAAAATGACATGGATCAGCAATTCGAAGATGGCTTGCGTATGCGCAGGAAAGTCATGGGAGAGAAGTTTGTGGAAAAGGCTTTTGGCAATGCCGATGACTTTACTGGCCCGCTGCAGGAATTCATTACCCGTAATGCCTGGGGAACCATTTGGTGCCGGGAGGGGCTGGATCTCAAGACGCGAAGCTTCATCACGCTGTCCATGTTGGCTGCGTTAGGCCGTACTCAGGAATTAAAGGGGCATGTGCGCGGAGCGCTCAACAATGGCGCCATGATTGACGAAATTCGGGAAGTATTGCTGCATGCAACGGTTTACTGTGGCGTACCGCTCGCTGTCGACGCATTCCGCGCGGCTCAGGAGGTGCTGAAGGAAGTCGTGCCTCCAACCAAATAGCCACCGTGATCGAGACCGGCATTGGCGCATGTGTCGTTCGCTCAAGACAACAATGCCGTTGCGGCGCCGCGAAGCACCGCCGCCTTTAGCGTCATGATTCTGGATGCGCAACACGCCGGCAACGAAGCATAAGGGGAAAGTGTGAATGGAAGTGTTTGAGCGGATTCTCGGCATCATCCTGCCGGTCTTCATCATCATCGCAATTGGCTATGCGTATGCGCGTTATCGCGGAGCGGCGGTCAAGTCGGACATGGCGGCGGTCAATCTGGTCAGCATGGATGTGCTGTGCCCGCTGCTGGTATTTACCGCTCTGGCGGCTAGGGATTTCGACCTGTCGCACAATGCGACCCTGATCTTTGCCGGAGTAATCATTGCGCTCGGCTCCGGCCTGCTGGCTTGGCCGGTCGCGCGCTTTTTCGGCTACGACCCGCGCAGCTTCGTGCCGCCGATGATGTACAACAACTGCGGCAACATGGGACTGCCGCTGGCGGTCCTGGCGTTCGGCAGCGCCGGCTTGTCGGCCGCGGTCGCGCTGTTCATGGCCTGCAACCTGATCTACTTCACGGTCGGCATCAAGATCATCGAATCCGGCCGCGGGCACCAGCGCGCCTCGCGCTGGGCATTCCTGAAAAGCCCGATGATGCTGGCGATGTTCATCGGTCTGTTGTTCGCGCTCCTGCACATCTCGATTCCAGCAGCGCTGTTCCAGGGCATGAAAATGCTGGGCGAAGCGTGTATCCCGATCATGCTATTTGCGCTCGGCGTGCGGATGCTCGACATCAGTTTCAGGGGCTGGCACATCGGCCTAATGGGCGCGATTATTTGCCCGCTCGCCGGCC
>PKWO01000100.1 GCA_003132085.1 Oxalobacteraceae bacterium
CGATCATCGTGTATCGCCGCACGCGGGAAAAGATGCCGGCGCACGATTTTGAGGTTCAGGAAGCGCTTGAAGAAGGCATTATGATGAAATGGCTGTCGACCATCAAAGAAGGCGTGGGTAGCGGCTTCACGGTGGAGAAGATGGCACTCGACGACAAAGGTTTCCCGCAGCCGACCGGAGAGTATGAAACCATCGAAGCCGATTCGTTGGTGCTGGCGTTAGGCCAAGACGTCGACCTCGCGTTATTGGATAACGTGCCGGGTCTGGCCACGCAGAACGACATGGTACAGGTGGATCGCTGCATGATGACCTCCTATCCCGGCATCTTCGCCGGCGGCGACATGGTNNTGGTGCCGTCGGAGCGCACCGTCACGGTGGCCGTCGGTCACGGCAAGAAGGCGGCCCGCAACATCGATGCGTGGCTGCGCGGGACCGGCGTTCAAACCGCGCCGAAACACGAGGTCGCCACCTTCGACAAGCTCAACACCTGGTATTACACGGATGCTCCCAAGACCGTGCAACCGGTGCTGGACATCATCCGCCGTCAATCCACGTTCGAAGAAGTATTGGGTGGCTTAAACGAAAGCAATGCGTTGCTGGAGGCGCGCCGCTGTTTGTCTTGCGGCAATTGCTTCGAGTGCGACAACTGTTACGGCGTCTGCCCGGACAATGCGGTCATCAAACTTGGCCCGGGCCGGCGTTTCAGCTTCAATTACGATTACTGCAAGGGCTGCGGCATTTGCGTCGCCGAATGTCCATGCGGTGCAATCACAACGGAGGCGGAAAAGATCTAATCTGCATGTTTGGCGGCTATGCCAGACAAATAGGCGGGCAAGGCGGCCATTAGTCGTTTTCCTTGGGCCAATATTTTTTCAACTTGTACCAGAGCGTTCGTTCGCTGATATCGAGCAGCGCGGCGGCCTTAGGCTTGCTTCCCGCCGCTTCCTCGAGGGCATGCTCTATCATGTGCGCTTCGAATGCTTCGACGGCCGGAACCAGGGGACCCGTGGGCGCCGAATTGCCGACTGGAGCGACCGGCGAAGCCGCCGCGGCATCGACGTCGACCGGGAAGTGCTCTGACTTGAGTGGCCCTGTTCCGCAGAGTATCAACGCACGCTCGACCATGTTCTCCAATTCGCGTACATTACCTGGCCAGTTGTAGGCTCTCAGCCGGCTTACCACCGCAGTGCTGAGCGCGTTTGCCCTATCTGCGCGTGGGCTGTGTTTGGCAACGAAGTGGGACGCCAAGTCCTGAATGTCCTCTGTGCGCTCACGCAACGGCGGCAAGTTGATGGGGAAAACGTTAAGTCGATAATAAAGATCTTCACGTAAATGACCGTCACGGATTGCGTCGCGAGGATTGCGATTGGTCGCGGCTATGATGCGAATATCCAGTTGGATTCTGCGGTTGCTGCCCAACCGCTCGAGACTGTTGTCCTGCAAGAACCGCAAGAGCTTCACCTGCAATGCCATGGGCATTTCGGTCAACTCGTCGAGAAAAACCGTGCCCTCGTTTGCGAGTTCAAACTTGCCGATCCGATCCTTAATCGCCCCGGTGAAGGCGCCCTTCTCGTATCCAAACAGCTCGGCTTCCAAAATGTCGGCTGGAATGGCCGCGCAGTTGATCGGCACAAAAAGCTTACCGCGGCGCGGCGATGAATTGTGAATCGCCCGTGCGGCCAATTCCTTTCCGGTTCCGGTTTCCCCCGCAATCATGACCGAGGCCTTGGTCGGCGCAACCTGACGGATAAGCCCATATACGCTCTGCATCGCAGCGCTTGCGCCGACAAAGGCATCCCAGCCGCGATTCAGTTCCTCGCGCAGGAAGGTGTTTTGCCGAACCACTTCCGCCTCGTTGAGTACGCGCGCAATGGCCAACTCCAGCGCGTCGATGTCAAACGGGCGCAAGATATAGTCGCTCGCGCCATACTTCATCGCCTCTACCGCCGATTCAATCGACCCATGCGCGGTGATGACAATGACAGGGACCTCATCGCCGTCTTGCCGCAGACGGGTGAGCAACTCAATGCCGCTCATCTCCGGCATGCGCATATCGGTGATGACAAGATCCACCTGGTTGTCGCGCAAGACCTCCAGCGCTTCGCGGCCATTACCTGCGGCGAAGACAGAATGGCCCGCCTTGCGCAACATGATTTCCAGGACACGGCGCATATGCGGTTCGTCGTCCACCACCAGAACGTAACGTTGATTCATTCTCGAACACTCATTTCAGATTTTGCTTTGCGTGACAAACGGATGGTGAAGCGCGCGCCCCCCAGATCGCTTTCGCCTGCTTCTATTTCACCGCCGTGAGCAAAGACTATTTGTTGAACGATCGCCAGGCCCAATCCAACGCCTCCCTCGCGCCGGCAGAAGAAAGCCTCGAAGATACGCGTGCGCTCTTCGACTGGAATACCCGGCCCATCGTCGGAAATTTCGATGCAAAAAAAATCCGCGTCCTCGTAAGTTGCCAGTCCGATTTTGCCGCCGGCGGTAAGAATTTGCAGCGCATTCAGAATCAGATTCAGCAATACCTGAGTGATTTGCTCGGCATCGCATTCAACCATCGGATCGGTAGCGCCAAACCTTTCGGTCACTGTGATCTGCCCTTTTTCGAGTTGCGCGCCCAATAGTACGCTACTCTGACGGATGAGAAAATGCAGGTTGGTCGGCACTTTGTTCAGTGCGCGGGGGCGCGCGCTGTCAAGCATGGCCGAGACCAGGCGATTGAGTCGATCGGTCTCGCTTTCGATGAAGCCGATCAGTTCTCGTCCCTCATCGGAGAGGCCGGGTTCGCGTTTCAACATCTGGGCAGATGAGCGCATGATACCCAACGGCGTTCTGACTTCATGGATGATGACCGATGACATTTCACCCACCACCGCCAATTTCGAGGCGCGCACCAGGTTACGTTGCGCCTGGTCGATATCCTGCATCATTTGCGTGAAGGCTCCTCCCAGTTCGCCGACTTCACCGCTGGCGGCTGTGGGCGCCACTAACGATTTTTGACCTAGTTTGTAGTGTCTTGTAAAGATCGTCAAGGCCACAATCGGTCGCGCAATGGCCCCACTGACCTTGCTCGCAACACCCAGTGTGACAAGCGCCAATGCTGTCAGAATGGCAAGCGAAATGGCAGCCATGCGATGCACGGGCGCCAAAGCCTCGCTCTCAGGCTGGATAACCAGTGTAGTCAATCCCGTTCCGGCAAAGCCTGCAAAGCCAGTGGCGCGCCCAAGGCCAGCGATGACGTTGGAATTCGACACGGGGAAGCCGGTGTGCAAAAAAGAACCGCCCTCGTGCTTCTGCAACTGCCAGCCGGCGAGCGCTTGACCGGATGTCAGGCCGGCATCTCGCAACTTGCGCGAGGTCGCGAATACTTTTCCGCTCGCATCAACTAACGCTATCATCCGTTCGCCGGACGCTGCGTCGTCCAGCAACGCATTGATTTTCCCCCAGTCGAAGTCTAATATGAGCTCACCCAAAACGTCTCCTTTAAACTGGGAATTAATGGGAGTACGGATGGTGAGCATGACCTCTTCATTGGTTTGCACCGGAGCTTCAAGCATTAGCGTTGCACCTGCCAGCCTCGTCGTCTGCCAGACTGCGTGCCGGGCATATCGTTTTCCTATTGCTGCGGGATTGCTGCTGCTGACGATTATGCCGTCTTGGTTTAACGCATGCAACTCGCGATATACTCCGCCATAGCCGGTCTTGAGCTTGGCCAGAAAATTGCTTAGCCTCTTATCGACATCCTGCACTTGCAGATCCTGCATAACTTCAAGCGTACTCCAGGTCGCTGCATTCTCGAGTCGTTCAAACATGATCTTGTTGATATCCGAGGAAACCGCTTCCGCCTGCGCCACAAGGCTATGTTCGATTTCGGCTTGCATCGCTTCTCGCGCAGTGACAAAGGCCAGGACGGCCAGAAGCATGGCGGGCGCAAGCCCGATCAGGAGAAATGCTCGAAGTAGTGTTTTGCGGATGGTCACGCGGGTAGTGTACGATAGCTGATAAACAGAGGGAAGCTCTATGGCGCTTCATGCGTACGGAAAAATATTCGTTTCAATGTTGGCAGCAGCGTTATTTTTGGCCATCGGCAGTCCTGCCATTGCCGTCAACGACAGTAATGGGGAGATCGGGGAGATCGGGGAGGCGACACCCTCCTATGAATTAGGCCAAGGCTTGCGCCTGGGTGAGAGCGGTTTTACCATTGGCGGCTATACATCGCTGCAGCTTCAAGACTTGCAAAATTCAGATACCCGCGGGTCGCTGAGCCATTTGAGCATGTTCGTGTGGTGGGAAGGCGAATCCCGGCTGAAATTTTTCTCCGAAATCGATAGCCAGAATACGCTTTCCGCCGACTATCAGTCGGAGGCAGGCGAGAATCACTTTCTGTCAATTGAGCGCTTGTATTTCGACTACACCTTCAGTGACTCACTGACGCTGCGCGCAGGCAAATACCTCACCCCTATCGGCCGCTGGAACCAGGTGCATGCCGATCCGCTTGTCTGGACGACATCGCGCCCTCTCATTACCGTCAACTTGTTTCCCGACAACGCCACCGGTCTGATGGCTCTGGGAAATTTCCACATGCTCGGCCAGCAAGCCGACTATACGGTGTATACGTCCGTGGGCAGCGATCTGCGGGCGGATCCGACCGAGAGTCATTTTAGCGAAGTCTCTGGCCTCCGATTGAACCTGCCCGCCAATGAGAACACGCAGTTCGGTTTATCATACGCAAACTTTGTCCAGTCCGCCACGAACCAGGGCCGCGAACAGTTGTTGGGGATGGACTTTATGTGGTCATCTCATGGCGTTGAAGTCAGCGGCGAGGGTGCTTACCGCATGTCAAGCGATGGTGCGCAGCACAACGCGAAAGGCGGGTTTCTTCAGGGAGTTGTGCCGCTGGTCGATAGGCTCTACGCCGTGGGACGTATCGAATCCATCAGCAATCCAGACTTGCAAAACACGACAAGACTGTGGGTGTTGGGCTTGAATTACCGCCGCAGTCGCGCCATGTCGCTCAAGCTGGAATTTATAAAAGGCATCAATCAAAATATCAGCGCCTCGGGATTTTTATCCTCGGTGAGTGTGTTGTTCTGATAAGCACTACGCACTTCATGTTATCGCGTTTTTGGCTGCTCGTAGCGCTGATGCTGTGCTCGATTATTGCGGCGGCTGAAACGGCGGAGCCGGGGATTTCCGTGATTGTGGCGCCAAGCGCCGCGCCGCCTAAGCTAAGCCGCGACGAACTGGCGTTGATCTTTAAGTACAAAAAGCGTTTTTGGGAAGACGGCCGACGTATCCAAGCGGTAAATCTGGCGGCCAACCACCCGCTGCGCCGCGCGTTTTCAATGCAGGTATTCGGGCACAGTCCGGAAGAGCTCGACGACTATTGGCGCGACATGTACTTCCATGGCGTTCTGCCGCCTTATGTCCTCGCCTCCGATGAGGCAGTAATCCGCTTCGTCGCCAGCACCCCGGGAGCAATTGGCTATATCTCCCATTGCTTTGTCGATCATCGCGTCAGCGTGGTAATGCAATTGGACAACGGCATTGCGTGCCCACGTTAGGATACGTTACCGTATCGTTCCCCTGACCTCGCGTTTCCTATCCCTGCCCTGATCCGGCGAGGCGATCCTACTAGTTCCTGCAACCTCTTCCTTGGCACTATGCTGCAAAATTTGTCAACAAGACCTGCAGCGATACCACTCGTTGCAGGCCACGCCCGGCTTAGGGCCGGCCTAGGCATGGCGAACAAATCCACACTAAATCATCGACTTATTGGCAATTCATGCGCTTGCCTTCGAACTGGCATCGGAATTGCTGTATCGACCCTCGTTGCGGTCATCCAGATCGCTCGTCACATGCAACGAGGAACCTGCTCTATGTTTGATGTTCTTTCATCGAATCCTGACCTGACGAAGAATGACGGCGTCGTCTCGTCACACAGTATGCGCATGCGAGCCTCCGATGAGTCCTCCAACCCGGTGGCGTCGGAACGCATCTATACGTTGGTCGAGCAATGTCAAGATGATCGGGCGGCCGTGGAGAGCTTCATCAGCCAGCGTTACGCGGCGACCTATGGCGCCACGTTGACAAACTTCATGCCGCGATTGTTTTCCCTTCAGTCGGCGCAGGACGAGATCGTAGGGGCTTTCGGCCTGCGGCCGGCAAGTCAGGAACTATTTCTCGAACGTTACCTGGATCGTCCGATCGAGACGGTGATCGGGGATGCATTCGGCATTTCCGTCGTACGTCAGCAGATTGTTGAGGTCGGTCATTTTTCCGGAACGGGCGCCGGCACAGCGCGCGCGATGATCATGCGACTGACAGTGCGCCTCTTTCATGAGGGGTTCAAATGGGTCGTGTTCACCGGGACAGTCGGGCTACGCAACGCATTCTATCGTCTGGGATTGGATCCCATCGATATGGGACCCGCGGACCCTACGCGCCTGGATCCTCGCGAACGATTGCAGTGGGGTAGTTACTTCCAAGGAAAGCCTCGCGTGCAGTTCGGCAATATTGTCGACGGCTTTACCGCGCTAAGGCACACGCCTCTTGTGGCGACCCGCTCAGTGAGGAAGGCACAGCCATGAGCCTGACCTTGGAAGCAATCGGCAGGTATGCCGTTACCCGTCCACGCGCCCCGGCGCTGCAGGCCGGCGGCCGCAGCGTCACCTACGCCGAACTGGCGGTGCTCATCGAAGTACTGGCAGATAGGCTCAAGCGGTATAAACCATGTGTGATTGGTTTGCTGGCAGATAACGGGATCGACTGGGTGCTGACCGATCTGGCCGCCTTACGGGCAAATATTCCGGTCGTACCATTGCCGACTTATTTCACCAGATCGCAATTGCGACACACGATTCATAGTGCTGGAATCGACCTGGTATTAACCGATCAGAAGGCTGATTTACCTACTCTGTTAGGGGTATTGGCTGAGGATGAAGGCATTTTCGTTGGCGGCCTTCATACCGTCAAAGTTGAGCCAGGCGGCAGGGAAAAAGTCAGCCTGCCGACAGGTACGCAGAAAATTACTTTTACTTCCGGCACCACCGATACGCCAAAAGGCGTTTGCCTTAGCGTTGACGCGATGGAGTGTGTGACGCATTCGCTGCTTGCGGCGACATCGGCTCGTCTTGACGACCGCCACCTATGTGTATTGCCACTCGCCACGCTACTGGAGAATATTGCGGGAGTATACCTGCCTCTGATGGCCGGTGCGACTTGTTTGTTGCCACCGTTGGCGCAGGTTGGGCTAGCCGGAAGTTCAGGGTTGGATGTTGTCGCCCAACTTTCGGCACTGGACGGTTTGCGCGCCACTAGCGCCATTCTTGTCCCCCAAATGCTGACGGCGCAGGTCGCGGCGATGAGCGCCGGCGCACCGCGTCCGCAGGCATTGCGCTACCTGGCAGTCGGTGGGGGAAGCGTTTCGCCAACCTTGTTGGCACGGGCGAATTCGCTCGGATTACCAGTCTATGAGGGGTATGGACTGTCCGAGTGCGCCTCGGTTGTGGCGCTCAACCAGCCCGGCGATAATCGTCCCGGCAGCGTCGGCAAGCCGCTGCCTCATGTTCATGTAGAAATTGCGCAAGACGGCGAAATAGTGGTGCATGGTGCGCATTTCGAAGGCTATCTGGGCGTCTCGGTGCAAAACTCGACGCATCCCTTGCATACCGGCGATATCGGACATTTTGACGACGATGGGTATCTTTATGTCACCGGTCGAAAAAAGAGCGTGTTCATTTCCTCCTTCGGTCGCAACGTGTCTCCGGAGTGGATAGAGCGCGAATTACTCGCCCAACCAGGCCTACTGGAGGGTGCTGTGTTCGGGGAGAGCCGGCCATTCAATGTCGCAATCATCGTGCCGCATCCATCCATGACTCTGCCGGCGATCAATCTCGCCGTGGCGGCAGCCAATGCCACTTTGCCCGATTACGCGCGTATAGCCCGTTGGGTCATTGCCAAAGCGCCGTTTACCCCTGGTAACGGGCTATTGACGCACAACGGCCGGCCGCGGCGCAGCGAAATCGTCATTGCCTATTCAAACGAACTCGAATCTCAATACTGAAGGGAATTCAATGCAGTTCTATGCCCAATTGTGCGAAAGCACGGAAGCAGAACAAAGCGTTCTGCGCACAGCGCCTATCATTGCCGCTGCGCTAACGGGAAAAGTCTCTCGTTCGCAATACATCGCCTTCCTTTCCCATGCGTACCATCATGTCCGCCATACTGTGCCGTTGTTGATGGCATGCGGCGCACGTTTGCCTGGGCATATGGAGTGGCTGCGCAGTGCTGTCGCGCACTATATTGAAGAGGAAATCGGCCACCAGGAGTGGATACTGAACGACATTTCCGCCGCCGGCGGCGATGCCGACGCAGTTCGCCATGGACAGCCGACGTTGGAGACCGAACTAATGGTGGCCTACGCTTACGACACGGTGATGCGCGGCAATCCAGTTGGCTTCTTCGGCATGGTCTTCGTACTGGAGGGGACCAGCGTGCAGCTTGCCACGCAAGTTGCAAAGTCGCTTCAACTCTGCCTCGATCTGCCATTGACGTCATTCTCATACCTGACCAGTCACGGTATTTTGGACACCGAGCATATTGACAACTTCCGCCAAATTGTCAATCGCCTCGACAATGCGGACGATCAAGCCGCGATCGTGCATCGTGCAAAGGCATTTTTCCGGCTTTACGGCGATGTAATCCGGTCGATACCCTGTGGAGCCGCCGCATGAATTTCAAGGCTTGTAAGACGTTGGTCCTGGGGGCGAGCGGCGGCATCGGGAGTGCCGTCGCGCGGCAACTTGCAGCGCGTGGGGCGGCCGTAATTTTGGTCGGACGACAACCGGAGCCGCTCGACCGGCTGGCACGCGAGCTCTCCAAGGGCGGCGGCTCGATCAGCGTGATGACCGGCGACTTGGCAGTAGACGCGCCAAGCATCGTGGAGCAAGCGATTGACGCCGTAGGCAATGTCGACATGCTGATCAATTGCGCAGGTGTTCAGACCTTTGGTTTCTCCAAAGACGAAGCTGCGGTAGATACTGCCAATCTATTCGCCACCAATGTCGTTGGTCCAATCCAGCTCATCAATGCCTTGTTGCCGCATATGCTCGAAAGGGATCACGGAAGAATCGTCAATGTAGGCTCGATTTTTGGATCGATCGGATTTCCCTGTTTCGCCAGCTATTCGGCGAGCAAATTCGCGCTGCGCGGCTTTTCCGAAGCATTGCGACGGGAGCTGGCCGGTACCGCGATCAGGATCAATTACATTGCGCCACGCTACACCCGAACCAATTTTAACCGTGAGGCCGTNNGCCCTGAATATGGGTCAGGACAGCCCGGAACACGTGGCCGAACAGGTAATCGCGGCGATCGAAAACGACAGTGCGAATACCTATCTCGGCTGGCCCGAAAAACTTTTCGTGCGGATCAATGCGATCCTGCCTCATCTTGTCGACAAATCTCTGATGAAGCAGGTCGCGCTGATGCGTCCCTTTACCCGCCTTAACGCTGACTGAAAGCATATAGTCCTTTAGGAAACGCCATGAAAATACGCACCATCGCACTTGTTTTTATCCTTCTCTCTTGCCGGGCGAACGCTGCTGAAACGCAGATGCCGGATGTGATTGCCGGCATCGCGCATCGTTGGGCAACCATCAACTATAAGACGCCG
>PKWO01000206.1 GCA_003132085.1 Oxalobacteraceae bacterium
TGCTCGGCGTCGCGCTCTGCTGTACGCCAATCGATCCGATTAAAGCGCTTTATTGGAGCGCGGTGATAAATGGCGTCATTTCGGTGCCTATCATGATCGTGATGATGCTGATGGCGGCTCGTTCGGATGTCATGGGAGAGTTCACAATCAGTTTCAAACTGAAAGCGCTGGGGTGGTCCTGTACAGCGATCATGGCAATAGCCGTTGGCGCGATGCTGTTGACAATTTGGCGCTAGCGGGACGGGTTCGGGCGGAATGCGGTGCGCCGGACATGAGCCGCAAAAACAGTTCAAGTTATCCTGGTTCGGTGACGTAAACAAATTCATGTGAATATGGAATCCGGCAACTGTTGCCAATTCGGCTGCAGACGTCAGTTTCGCGAATGAACGGCGTTGCTATTGATTTGATATTTTTAACCGACTTGAACGATATGTTGTGGTCTACCTGTCAGAGTTGACAGGATTGTTTTTACATGGTGAAACAGATACATTCGTTCGATCCGAATCAGCAGTCATGCGTTTCTCGGCAGGCGGCAAGCGTCAGGAGTCGAGCAAGAATGAGTCGGACATTTTGCTCGATGACTAAATACTTTCCCCCATTGAAGCGGATGAATCTTCATTGTAAAATATTGACACAAGGAAACATATTCCACCAATATCGGGGTAGAATGCCTCAGATCGCAGGAATTAATGCTGATAGAAAATATTCCGATTCCAGACCAGACCAGCCCGGACATTTCATTGGAACTAACCGTCAACCCAACAGGTACGCGGCATCAAGCCAAGTTGGGAGACGGACTGATGAGACATCCGTGCTAGGACACACCGGTAATATTGTTTATGGGACGAATTCGTAAACAAAAGGTCTGCCGGAACTCGCCAGCGTTTGCTTGAATTGTCGTTTTTTTTCGATAACGGGAAGATTCCGTTAGTAGTAGACGCTCCCTGGAGATCCGAACGTGAATAGCTTAAATCGAAAGATCTCGTGCCTGTTTTATCCGGCCGCTTTGGCCTTCGCCGGTGCAATAGCCGTTATTGTTTTCAGCGCCGGCAGTTGGGCCGGCGTCGTCGTTGCCGTGGTGCTTGGCATTGCAGGTCTCGTCGCCAGCCGCGCAACGGCTGCAACGCAAGCCGCGTTTCGCCAATCGATTGAAATTTACCTCGCCGGCCGGCAGCAATTCGGGGGCCAAGTGGTCCCCGTGTGGAGCGGTCACATCGAAGCATCGAGATCCCAAATGGAGTCTGCCGTGTCTTCACTGGCAGAGCGCTTTTCCGGAATTGTCGAAAAATTGGATCATGCCGTCAACGCGTCGAGCGCGGCGACGCAATCAATTGAAGGCAGCGGCAGCGGATTGGTAGCGGTGTTCGCCGCGAGTGAAAAAGAGCTCGGTTCAGTTGTCGCTTCGTTTGTGGGCGCCATGTCCAGCAAAGCGGCGATGCTGAAAAAAATTCAAAGCCTGGAACAACTCATTTGATGAACTGCAAGAGATGGCTGCCGATGTGGCCGGCATCGNNAACGCCGCCATCGAAGCGGCACGCGCGGGAGAAATGGGACGGGGATTCGCCGTGGTCGCCAAGGAAGTTCGCATGCTCTCCAACCGGTCGGCGGAAGCCGGCAAGCGGATCTCGGAGAAGGTCGGCCTGATCAATTCAGCAATCATCTCCACTTGTCAAGCCGCCGAAGAGTCGACTCAGCAAGAAAATATATCAATTAGGGCTTCTGAGCAGATCATCAATTCCGTATTGACCAACCTCAACGGCGTCACTGACGCGCTGGTGCGATCCTCGAATCTCCTTAAAGAGGAAAGCATCGGCATCAAGTCGGAAGTAGGAGAAGCGTTAGTGCAGTTGCAATTCCAGGACCGTGTGAGCCAGATCATGACCCATGTCAAACATAACATTGAATTGCTTCCGGACTTCCTGGAACGGAACTACCGGCAGTTCGAGCAAGATCACGCGTTGCTGCCGCTTGATCCGGTGACACTGCTTGCGGATCTCGAAAAGACCTATGCGATGGCGGAAGAACGGGCAATACATAGCGGCGGTAAAGCAGTAGCGAAGCAAAGTGAACAAAATGACGAAATTACATTTTTCTAAGGAGCTGGCATGGCCAAGACCATCATGATTGTGGACGATTCGGCCTCATTGAGGCAAGTGGTCGGCATTGCGCTGAAAAGCGCGGGTTATGACGTCATCGAAGGCAGTGACGGCAAGGACGCGCTCAGCAAGCTATCCGGACAAAAAGTTCATCTGATCATCAGCGACGTCAACATGCCCAACATGGATGGCATCAGCTTCGTCAAAGCATTGAAGCAGATACCGAGCTATAAATTTACGCCGGTCATCATGTTGACGACCGAATCGCAGGAAGAGAAGAAACGGGAAGGTCAGGCGGCAGGCGCCAAGGCGTGGATGGTGAAGCCGTTTAAGCCGGAACTATTGCTAGGTGCAGTGCAGAAGCTGGTGATGCCTTAGTCCTGCCTGCGGCTTGTCGTTCTTTCTAGTTCTTTCTGGTTCTTTCGTTTACACATTTCGATGGCGAACACATGACAACGGCAAAAAAAAGCAAGAAGGCGACATCCGTGCTGCGGATCGAAGGCGAGATGACCATTTATCAGGCGGCGGAACAGAAACAGACGCTGCTGGCGGCGCTGGAGCAGGCGGAAGAACTCGAAGTCGATCTTGCCGCGGTCACCGAGCTTGATACCGCCGGTGTACAGATACTGATATTGGCCAAGAAGCAGGCGCTGGCGACGCAGCGAAAACTGCGCCTGGTCGCGCATAGTTCCGCCGTGCAGGAAGTGCTTGAGCTTCTCAATCTCGCAGCATATTTTGGCGATCCTTTGGTGATCTCCTCGCCATCAGCGGCGGGCCGCGCCTAGCCGGTTACACCGTGCCGCCCGCACCAAATTCACTCCACAGGAGAGACATTCAAATGAATCTTGATCAAGCGTTACAAACCTTCATCGTTGAAAGTCGCGAGTTATTGGAGGATATGGAAAACGCGCTGCTTGCGGTCGAGCAGGCGGAAACCAAGACTGAAATGGTCAACGCAATATTTCGCGCCGCCCATACCATTAAAGGTTCGGCAGGCTTGTTTGGCCTCGATCATATCGTCGCATTTACCCATGTTGTCGAAAGTGTACTCGATCAGGTGCGGGACGGCAAGATCGAGGTTGCGGACCGGCTGATTATTCTACTGCTGTCATGCTGCGACCACATCGGCGCATTGATCGATGCGGTAGACTCCGGCCAACTAGGCGAGAATCAAGCATTGGCGCAACGCGGTGTGCCGCTGACGGAACAGTTACAAATATACCTGGGGGTATCGCAACCGGCCGGAATGCAGGTTGCGGTATCACAGCAAGACGCTGCGCAACAAGATTCCAAAACCGTAGAGCGTATCGACAACCCAACCGGCGGCCGCGACCACTGGCATATTTCGCTGCGCTTCGGTCGCGACGTGCTGCGAAATGGCATGGATCCACTGTCGTTCCTACGGTATCTCGGCAAGCTCGGGACGATTATCGGCATCGCCACGCTGCCTGACGCTATTCCCGGTGCAAACGAGATGGATCCCGAATCGTGTTATCTGGGCTTCGAGATTGCATTCGAGAGTGACGCCGATAAAGCCGCCATCGACAATGTATTCGATTTCGTGCGCGACGATTGCAGCATTCGCATCCTCCCCCCGCACAGCCGAATTTCAGAATACGTACGCCTGATTCAAGAGCTGCCTGAACGACCCGCGCGACTCGGGGAAATACTGGTGCTTTGCGGCAGTGTGACCGCACAGGAATTAGAGGATGCGCTCAACGCACAGTCGGACGCCAAGCCTGCCGCGCCGCAGATCGGCGAGATCCTGGTCGATCATGGCACGGTACGGCCCGCCGTGGTCGAGGCCGCGTTGGCGAAACAGAAGAAGGTAAGCGAATTAAAGACGCAGGAGAGCCGGTCGATAAGGGTGGACGCGGACAAACTCGATCATCTGATCAATCTGGTCGGTGAACTGATCATCGCCGGCGCCAGCGTCAACCTGATTGCGCGACGCGCAAACAACGCCGAATTGCAAGAATGCACGTCGACGCTGTCGGGGCTGGTCGAAGAAGTGCGCGACAGCGCATTGCAACTGCGCATGGTCAAAATCGGCGCGACCTTCAGCCGATTTCAGCGTGTCGTGCATGACGTTTCCAGGGAGATCGGCAAGGACATAGCGCTGATCGTCAGCGGCGAGGACACCGAGCTTGACAAGACGGTAGTGGAAAAGATCGCAGATCCGCTCACCCATCTGGTCAGGAATGCAATAGACCACGGCATTGAGTCCGGCGAACTGCGCGCGGCGCGCGGCAAACCTGCGCAAGGCACGGTCAAGCTCAATGCCTACCACGACTCCGGCAGCATCGTCATTGAGGTGAGCGACGACGGCGGCGGCTTGAAGCGCGACAGGATACTTGAGAAAGCGGTAGAACGCGGCTTGATTGAGCCAGGCCGAAGTTTGTCCGACAATGAAATCTACAACCTGATTTTCGAGCCGGGCTTTTCCACCGCGGAGCAAGTCACCAACCTGTCGGGACGCGGCGTCGGCATGGATGTGGTGAAACGCAACATCATCGCATTGCGCGGCAGCGTCGGCATCAAGAGCGACGAAGGTTTTGGCACCACCGTCACCGTCCGTCTGCCGCTAACCCTCGCGATCATCAATGGCTTCCTGGTCGGCATCGGGAAATCGGTGTTCGTCATTCCTCTGGACATGATCGAGGAATGCGTGGAGTTTTCAGCGGAGGCAGGACACGATTACACCGACTTGCGCGGACACGTGCTGCCGTTCGTCCGCTTGCGCGAGATGTTCGACGTCCAAGGCGCTCCGGCGCGTCGCGAGAGCATTGTGGTTGTCAAATATGCGGGACAAAAAGTTGGCTTGGTGGTGGATACCTTGCTCGGCGAATTCCAGANNCAAGCCGCTGGGCAAGATGTTCAATCAGGTCAAGTGCATCAGCGGATCAAGCATTCTCGGTAGCGGCGAAGTTGCTCTGATTCTGGATGTGTCTGCATTGTTCGGCAACATAGCACGTAAAGAAACGCAGCAACTGGCGGCGTGATGGCAGGCGAAAGTGACTGAATCTGCTGAATCTGCTGAATCTGTATTGGCATTGGTACTTCCGTGACGCGCATCGGAGCACATTTCGTTAAATTTTAACGGTGTGATTTTTTCTATTCATGCCGGTTTTCCGGTTTTGTCGAAAATGGGAGTAAATCATGTTCAAGAACATGAAAATAGCAACGCGGTTGCATGTCGGTTTTGCGGGTGTTGTATTGCTGGTGATCATGCCGGGCATGGCCGCTTTCGTCAACCTGTCGGAGATGAGCGGCCAAGCCGAGCAATTGCGGTAGTTAATGGCGTTTTTCAAGGGTGGGAGAAGCGAACAAATGACGAATAACTTGACGCCACGCAAGCAGGTTGCAACGATGAATACCTTATCGAAGAACCAAGGTGGCGCCAAGTTGGGCCGCAACATGGCGTTTATATCGGAGGCTTCGCCGAACGAAACACACTTCACCAGATTTTGAAGGGGAGCAAAAATGAACGCATTGATTCAAGCCGGAAGCCGGCAGACAAACGTTGCGACGGTTGCGCAAGCAGCCGATGAGTATGCCCAGTACCTGACCTTCATGCTCGGTGGTGAAGTATTCGCCGTCGGCATCCTGGCGGTGAAGG
>PKWO01000552.1 GCA_003132085.1 Oxalobacteraceae bacterium
ACAAAATTCAGCACACCCCCGACTGATACAGTCGACCGCCGTGGATTGAGTATCCCCCTTGAGCTCGCCCCCACCGAGAGCGCGTAACATCATTTTACGCACTCCTTCGCATTTTGGGTATGCGAAGTATAATATCGCCCAATTTTTAGCCAGCGCGCCAATCACCGCGATCATTATCGGCCATTTCTTCGCGCGCACGATTGGTGGCATCCTCATTAGACATGCCTTCTGCCTCGTATTTCTTGATTAAATCGTCTAGCCGTTTCATTGCCTTGACCGTTCGATTATTAGGGCCATCAGGGGCACGACTTGCTACCTTCTTACTTTCTTCCATATGCACCTTTCAGTTAATTTTCCTACCAACTTGGGTTATTGGCCGGCACGAACGATCTGCCCGGCGCATCAGCATACTTGTACGGCCTGATCGCCTTACTCAATGCCCTTCTCCATAAATCGAAAGCTTCCTCGTTTNNTGCTGTACTGATCACGTCGTACGCGACGCCATTCTTGCCAACCTTCACATCTTGGATAACGTCAACGTTAAGCATCTCGATAAGATCGATATCAGAGTGCGCGACTTGGATGGTGAATTGAAGCATAGAAAATTCCTTCAGTCTGGAAGTTTTGGTTCATCGCCCCAGAGACCGGAACCGGCACGGTACGCCTTTCCCGACCCCGCACGATGGGCGACCGAAAACGGAGAGCCTATTCCGGCACTATCCGTAGCGCGATGCACAAGCCTGTCACCGTCGATCGTTCCCACGTAACTACCATCTGGCCCGAAAACCTTCTTGCCTTTGATCCGTCCAACCGGCGTACCGGAATTGCTGTAGACCGTCTCGTCCGCAACCTGAAGCGGCCTCCCGTCTTTGGTGTATAAGTCCATCGTCAATTTTCCTCGGTTAATCGCGCCTTCACCCAAACTACTGTTCCGGCTGCACCGGACCGGTCGCTGTTGCAATCCTTCGAGCAAGTTCGGTTTCTGCGTCGTGCAATACCTTAGGAGGGCTACTATTGTCGAGCCAAGCCTGCTCTTTTACCCACTTGCCCTTCGCCCATCCGCTTTGTTGGCTCGAAACTTTTGGTGCAGGTTTGACGACAGCTTAATGCGAACGCTAACCGATACACGATATTGCATCGAGTGTTTTACTGACGTTGGGTCCCCTTTTTCCAAATCGATGCGCGCGGTAAGCGTCCGTCGCCGCAAGTTCTCCAATCCTTTATTTCTGACGCCGTCAGGGTTGGAGCAAGTATATCCCGAAGTTGACGGACATTTATTTGCCGATCTCGCCATGGCCGAAAGGACATTGAAAAGCGCTGCGCAGGTGGGCGACTGGGAGATTCGACGAACATCCCTTGCCGCCGAACTCAAGAGCAAGCGTTATCTTCGATGGTTGGCGGAGGTAAAAGGCAGGGAATACTCAGAAGCCCGTCGAAGTCTTGCGGAACTGGCAGATATCTTTGAAGCAGGCGGAGTGCCCTCTTTGCAAAAACTCTATACGCGGACACATGCCAGACACATCATCCGAAGATTGCAAGCTGAATTGCCGGCGCGATTCGGAAAGATGAAGGACCAAAATGGTGAGTGAAAACATATACCAAATGTATGTTGCCAACGGCAACAGGGCCGGTTTCGCTGTTAAACGCGACTCCTGGTCGTGGCAAACCGCGATAATCACTTCAATTGCTGGAAAAATTGAAGGAGAACTCGAAGGCCGCGCTCCGTACTTCGGGAATGCGAAGGTTAAAGGTCGCATGGGAGGAGTGGGGCGCGAGATTGAGATCTCCTGCCCAGGTACATTCGGATATACACGAGTCGACTCCGCATCGAACTTGAAATAACGGAAAGGACTGGTCGATGACCAAATCTTTGCCAGTCTTCGATTCAACGAGCATTCGTCACATATTGTTGAGAAAAACACCATCCTCATGATGACTCCGCAAGAATTCATCGCCCGCTGGCAGCACAACACGTCGACAGAACGCTCCGGTGCACAGTCACACTTCAATGACTTATGCGAAATGCTGGGTGTCGACAAGCCAAACGATAATCCAGCCCAGCAAAACAACTACTGTTTCGAGCGCGGCGCCAAGCGCACGGGTGTCGGCCATGGCTGGGCGGATGTCTGGAAGCGAGGTTGTTTTGCGTGGGAATACAAGAAGCCACACAGCAACCTGGAAACGGCGCTTAAGCAATTAATGACTTACGCGCTAGCGTTGGAAAATCCGCCCCTGTTGGTGGTATCTGATCGCCTCACGATTGAGGTGCATAGGTCAAGGATGGAAAAAGGGATCGTGGGCTTCACATCGGTACGACAATGAATTAGACAAGCTTAGATGACACGCGTCCGATCGGGTTTTATTTTTGGCGAAACCAGATGCGTCATGGGAACCGGAGAGTTATGGTGTGGGAGCAACGAGACAATTGCATCTGGTACCATTGCCGCCATGACCAGCGACGCCACCCCATCCACCGGAGCAAGAGCCGTCTTCTGCCTGTGCGCGGCGGAAGTGCTGACCATGGTCGGCGTCTTCTCCTTCCCCGCTTTGCTGCCCCGTTTCGTCTCCGAATGGAGCTTGAGCAACACCGAGGCCGGCTGGATTTCCGGCGTGGTCTTCGCCGGCTACACCGTTTCGGTGCTCGTGCTGACCACGCTGACCGACCGCATGGACGCCAAGCGGGTCTATCTGGCCGGAGCCCTGCTCGCCGCAATTTCGGCGCTGGGTTTTACCCTGACCGCGGAGGGGTTCTGGTCGGCCCTCGCGTGGAGGGCCTTGGGCGGTATCGGTCTGGCGGGAACTTATATGCCGGGGCTGAAGGCGCTGCTGGACCGTGTCTCCGGCCCAAGGCAGATGCGTTGGATCAGCTTTTACACCGCCAGCTTCTCGCTAGGCACCTCAGGGTCGTTCCTGATTACCGGCGCGATGGCGGAAGCCTTTGGCTGGCGCGCCGCGTTCGGACTGGCGGCGGCAGCGGCGGCGGCGGCTTTTCTGCTGGTGGGCTTCGGCCTTCCATCGGTCAAGCCAATTCCGCCCGAGTCCAAAAGCAAGCCATTCGATTTCGGCCCAGTGCTGCGCAACCGTGCCGCCATGGGCTATGTGCTGGGCTATTCCGTGCATGTCTGGGAATTGTTCGGAGCCCGCTCATGGATGGTGGCCTTCCTGGCTTGGGTGCTGGCCTCGCAGCCGGGAGCCGGCGGCCCCTCGCCCACCGCCATCGCCACCATCGGCGCGCTGGTGGCCATGATCTCCAGCATCGTCGGAGCCGATTTGGCGGCGCGATTCGACCGCCGCCAGCTCTGCGCCTTCGCCATGCTGAGCTCTGGGGCGCTGGCGGCGACGATCGGCTTTTGCAGCGGCCTACCCTATGGCATGGTGGCGCTTCTGATGCTGTTATACAACGCGCTGATCCAGATCGATTCGGCTGCCTTGACCACCGGTGCGTTGATGGCGGCCGACCCCGCCCGGCGCGGAGCCACAATCGCCGTTCACTCGCTGTTGGGCTTCGGAGCCGGGTTCGTCGGTCCGCTGGCCTTCGGCATTGTGCTGGATGTATCCGGCGGAGCCAATACCGGACTGGCCTGGGGACTGGCCTTCGCCTCGCTGGGGGCGGTGGTGGCGCTGGGGCCTCTGGCGCTCAGGCTCCGTTAGATTAGGCCGGGTTCTCGGAAGCGAAGGACGCGTATCCGACCAGCAAATGAAAACAGACAGGGCGAACCTGTCTGCTTATCGGGGTTCTAAGCGGCAACCCTCGGAATTTTTGAAACGTGCCTTAATTGCCTGATTTGCACGTTCTTGAAACTCGGATGTTTGTAATTTTTAATACGAGAATGGTTTTCGAGAAGACAAATTATTAATTTTGGCGCTGCTAAGGCGAAAATTCTCAATAAATTTCTCGCAAAGGAGCGATTTTGAGAAGAAAACCGGGTTTCAAAAATTTCGAGGGTTGCCGCTTAACACCCCTGGCTTGGCGGCGCGATCTCGAAAACCGCGCCCTGTCTGGCGCGACCATCCGGAGGAAGCTGGCGGCGCTGTCTTCCTTGTTCGAATACCTGTGCGAGGCCAACGCGGTGGCCAGCAATCCGGTCAAGGACGTCAAGCGCCCGAAGATCGAGGGCCAGGAAGGCAAGACGCCGGCGATCGGCGATCACCAGGCGCGATCCCTGCTCAATGCGCCGGATGCGACGACGCTGCAGGGGCAGCGCGATCGCGCCATCCTGTCTACCCTGCTCTACCACGGCTTGCGCCGTGCCGAGCTGTGCGCGTTTACCGTCGGCGATGTGCAGCAGCGGCGTGGGGTTGCGCATTTGCGTGTCCACGGCAAAGGCAGCAAGCTGCGCTACGTGCCCTTGCATCCCGGGACCGCCGAGCTGATCGACACTTATTTGCAGGCCGCCGGCCACGCCGACGATGCCAAGGGCGCGTTATTCCGGCCCGTGAAAAATAACACGCATGCCGATGATCGCGCATCGATCACGGCCGATGGCGTATACAAGATGCTGGCGGGCTATGCTGCGTCATTGAAGATAGATGCGACCGGTTTTGTCCCGCATGCGCTGCGGGCTACGGCGGCGACCAATGCGCTCGATCATAACGCCGACATCGCCAAGGTCCAGGAATGGCTTGGACATGCGGGTCAAAATAGCATCGGCGCCAACACCCCGTCTCTGACTGCCAAACCAGACCGTCTTCCAGAAGACGTTAGAGGCCAGGACCGCCAGAGATTGGCTCAAGAAATTTATCGACTAAAGGCAGCTTGCAGAGCACTCTGACCATTTACGCCACTTTGCAACAATAGCATCAGCAGGATGCGCGCTTTTGCAGGCGACAAATCATCAGCTAGAACAGCACCGGCGTCAGCGAGTGTTTTTCCGCCTCCTTCAAAGCCGTAATTTGGCAGCACTCGCCCGTTCGGTACGCGTGTAGAAATTATTACAGGAATGTTCTTCGACAACGCATATTTCACCGCGTTAAACATTGGGATGTTCATGTTTCCCCAGCCCAGAGCCTGGACCACGATCCCTTTTGCGCCATTATCAACCGCGGACCTCAGCAGACGACCATCGGCACCGCCATACATCGCGACTATTTCGATCTCCGGCATTTTCTCGGTCCGGATTGGGACCAGTGATCGACGCAACGGCGTGCGCGAAAAAACAACACGATCATTGTCCACTACCCCGAGAAAACCAAAGTCACCGGACTTGAAGGTTTCAACGCTGGAGGTATGCGTTTTGGTCGCTTCACGCGCTGCGTTAATCTGACTATTCATCGCCAGCATCACGCCCTTCCCCTTTGCTTGAGGATCGACCGCGATGCGCACCGCATTGAGCAGATTGTGCGGTCCATCGAAGTCGGGCTCAGAGGCATTACGTTGCGCTCCAATCAAAATTACCGGTTTGTCTGAGGTGATGGTCAAGTCGAGCCAGTACGCGGTTTCTTCCAGTGTGTCGGTGCCATGCGAAACGATTACGCCAGCCACTTCCGGCCGCGCCAATGTATCCTGTACAGCTTTGGTGAGTTGCACCCACCGCGTTGGATCCATGTAATCGGATGGAACATTCGAGATATTGTTGACTTCAACTTTGGCATACTTGGCCACATCCGGCACGGTAGCAAGCAAATCGTCGCCTGAAATAGCCGGCACCGGTGCTTTTTTGACTGGATCGATTTTCATTGCGATAGTGCCACCGGTAGCAATTAAGGCTACCACTGGTTGCTGCTGTTGCCCGAATGCTGCGGTCGACACCAAAAAGGCGAGCCCAGCCATGAAGGATTTAGAATTACGCATAGAACCCCTATATTGCCGAAGATTTTTTTCTGAAATCTTCTAGTTGTAAATAAGTAATCATATCTCAAATTACCATATGAGAGGCCTCGTCAGGCAATAAAACCGCGATGGAAAACACATATGGTCGCCGCCTTTCTTCGCCGCTGTTGTCGAGCCGTCGCCGTGGACGACGCTGATATCGAGAAGATCGTGTCGATCCAGGGTGAAGACCGATCCTGCAAATATGGCGTCAATGCACCCGCGTGCGTGCCAATACCGAAACATTCTATACACACGGGTATAGTGGATTTCCGGTCGGCCTTTTGCATCCTTTTCGATCGGCAACTCGTTCCATTGGCATCCGGTGAAAAGCAATCGCAAAATGTAGTTGAATATCGAATGCAGTAGCAACTTTGGCGCCGGACGCCTGATGCCGGTGATAAGATGCCGCAAGACAAATTGATCGAACTGCTCGACGCTCAGTTTTGTTGGAATCCATTGCCAGGGATGGCGTTTCGCCATGTCGACCACCCAAAGCAATCGGATTTTAGGCTAGTTGATCGAAATGGGCGGAAACGCAGACGTACTGCGGGTTTCAGATAAATTCAGCGGGCGGAAATAACCCGCAACCAGTTGCTGNNAGTTCATGCGCGCGCTCGATGCTACATTGCATTACGCGGCGATAACTTGCCAAGCGAAGCAATCGCCAGCATAACAAAGGCCTGCCTGATACTGCTATTACTCCTTTCCATGCGTGTCGCGTCACGTCGCTTGTCTAACCCAGATTGCGAACGAATTCAACATCCACCCCGCGCAGCGAAAATATTTTACCGAACGGCAATTTTTCCTATATAACCTGCAATTTTACTATATTAATTACCGAACGGTAATTATCTCTTGCAACCGGTCCCGATTTGACCTATTATTTACCGAACGGTAATTATTCTAACTTTTGGGTGAATGTGATGAATAAATTTCTGATCGGTAATTCCGACGGTGTCAAAATTAAGTCCGTGGTGGATCTAGGTCGCGTCGTACAACAGACCAGGAAGGGTCAGACGTTGACGCAAGTGGACATCGCCGGCCTTGCGCAAACCGGCAACCGGTTCTTGGTCGACTTGGAGAACGGCAAGGAAACCATTCAACTCGGTAAGGTTCTGAAAGTGCTTGAATTGCTCGGATTGGAACTGGTCGTTCGCAAGAAGGGTGTCGCATGAGCTTCCATCCAGAACGTGTCACCGAGCTATCGGTGTTCATGAACAGCGACCGTGTCGGGACGTTGTATAACGCCGATCCGCTAGAGTTTGCCTACGACGATGCCTGGTTGGCGCATCCTGCGGCCACGCCGCTGCATCTGCTGATCCCGCTGCAGCCGGGCAAGGTCAGCTCTCCGCATATCCACGCATTTTTCGAGAATCTCCTGCCCGAAGGCGAGCAGCGCAAAATCGTCAACCTTCGATACCATGTCACGACCGTATTCGGACTGCTTGCGACCGTCGGCGGCGATACGGCGGGCTCGGTCGTGCTGCTGCCGGCTGGCCAAGTCCCTGAGCCTCCAGCATACGAACGCATCACATGGGACCAGGTCAACGCCATATTGCATGATGCCGGGGCACTTGCCGCTTCCCATCCGGGCGACGATTCCGAAGATGAAATCGACCCTGGCGTTAGGGTCACCATTTCCGGTGCCCAGCGCAAAATTCTCCTGTCTCTTAATGCGGAGGGAGAGCCGTTGCGTCCGCTGGGCACCATTCCGTCGACGTACATTCTGAAGCCTGATATTGAACGCACCGACGCCAAGGTATTTGCATCCGCATTCAACGAGACGATTGTGATGCGCGCGGCTCGGATCTGCCAACTGCCGACCGCCGAGGTAGCATATCAGCCATTGGTGCGAGCATGTATGATCACGCGCTACGACCGCGTCATGAGTGACGACGAAACGCTCCGCCGGCTTTGGCAAGCCGACTTTTGCCAGGTCGCAGGCGTACCATCAACGGTCAAATATGAGTTCGATGGCGGCCCGTCCTTCAAGGATTGTTATGAATTGCTGAAGAAAAGCTCGGTGGCGCCGGCGAACGATCTGCTCAACCTCTTGCGCTGGCTGTTCTTCAATCTGTACGTCGGCAACAACGACAGCCACGCGAAGAACCTGGCGCTTTTGGCCATGCCGGAAGGCCTGCGCCTAGCTCCGTTTTATGACCTGATGTGCACCAGTGTGTATTCCGGGCTGGGGAAAAACTTCGCCTTTAAAATCGGGGAGGAATTCCACTCAGGTAAAATTGAACGAAAACACATTGAGGCGCTGGCCGTATCGCTCGGCGTCGCGCCGAAATTCATGTTTTCAATGGCAGAAAAGATGGCTCGGCAGGTTGAGGGCGCAATACCGGAAGCGATTCGAGGACTCCGGAGCGACCTTGGCCAATTGGGTCATAACGAACAAATTCTCGCCACGCGCATCGAGCAAACAGTCACGAGCAATGTAAAGAAGATGCGCGCCAGAATTTTCGGCGGTGCTGATGAACAGGGTACTGTCAACTTGCCGAAAAAAATATGAACCGCAAGCGCAAAGCATGACAGGATCGCTTCGAAGGGCCTAATTGCAAAAGTGGCCAGAATGAAGGCGAACACAGCGCATATCGTCAAAGCTGCCTCGATGAATTTCGATGCAAAAAAATGAACAACCTCAATGAAATCGATTCGTTGATCGCCACCGATTTTTATTATCGTGCTTCGGTTTTATTGGATGGTGAGCTTTTACCGGGGGGTGGATCGTCACCGGCCATTTGGATTTTCATGTCCGCGCGGTCGAAACCTGCGCCGGTTACCACGCGCCCTGCTTCGCCCAAAATTGATTGACCGCCTTCATCAGGCGCCGATCTTCGCTGGTCGCATAAATCGTTGTTGTATTCAACGAGACGTGTCCGAGATTCTGCTGCAAGACATTCAACGGCATCCCTGTGGGCGCCGACGTCAAATTGACCCAGCCTTCCGATTTTCGGTGACCCAGATCGGAGGCCCGCAACCACACGGGCCATCACGGTTCCAGGGTTTTGAACTAGGGGCAGTGGAAATCGGCAGGCTGGGTCAAGAATGCATCGGCGACAACACTTCATCACAACGGCTACTTACCTGCGAAAGCTTGAACTGGAAGGTGTCATCGCTTCATTCGATGAAATTTGGCGGCAAATCGTGGAGAAGAACAGATCCCCTGACCCGAAGGAACCTCGCGGCCTGGAAGTTCGGAGCTAAAGGGATAACCTGACACTCCCCATGGGTTTAGCCGGAGGGTTCTCTTCAAGCATCAACACCGGGGCGCCTGGGTATTAGGCGCAAGAGCGGCGCTTTTATCAGATCAATTACAACGAATCGGAGCCCCATGGCGGTTTCCTCTGCGGCTATGTCACTCCCGTGCCCGCTCGGGTCGCGTTGCCGCAGTACCTTGGTCGCCAGGGATCTCGACAATAAAATTTGGATCAAATCGCCTGTTTTCGTTAGTGCCGCCGCGCGTCATGTAGCCGCACGGATTGCACACAACCCGACATTTCCCAATCCGGTAATCGAACGAATCGTGCATGTGCCCGTGGATCCATAGGTCGGCCTCGCATACGAGGTCATCAAGGCGTGAGGCGTAGGCTGCGGATACCGTGTCTGCTGCGAACTCACCTGCGACAGACAACATCGACGGTGCGGTGTGGGTAATGACGACAGTCGGCCCGGCAAACGGCTCCGCAAATTTCTGCTTAAGCCACGACTTTTGGGATGCGTGAAACCGGGCGGTATCGCTAGGCAGCATCTTCCGATAGTCCTTCTGTACCAACCGGATGCGCTTGTAATCCGTCATCACGTCGGCGGCTCACGCATGGCATTCAGACGATCGTCGTCGCCAAATAGACAGAAATCCGTCCACAGTGTAGCGCCCAGGAAACGCACGTTCCCCATCCTGAACTCGCCGCAATTCAGGAAATATACATTGTCGGCGACCGCACAGGCAGCCGCGATTTCCGCCTGGACCTCTTCGAGCTTGCCGCCGTAGACTTCGTGATTGCCATGCACGTAGAGCACGGGCAATCCCGGAAATGTTCTCGCCGCCCATTCGACCGCCTTTGCACCGGTGTTGATATCGCCGGCCAAAATGACCACGTCCGGCCGGCTGACGGACGGGTCGATACGTGGAGCGAATTCGCGCCACAGTTCGTGATGAAGATCGGAGAGGATCAATAGCCGCATAATGCTTTCAACAAAAAGTCTGTCTTCCCGGTGCGCCACGTAACGCGAATGCCACCATTATTCCATTTTCGAGTCAACGGAGCGCCCCCGCTTTTTATTTTGGCGGTCCGATCTTGTGTTCCGATCGCAGCGCGTTTTCAATCAAGATCGCCCTGCTCACGGACTGGCTGTCCATCCTGTTAATGAGCCATGGCGGTAGCTTGACGGATATTGCTTTTTTTGGTTTCAACCGGCACAGGTGGCCGGCCGGCGCCTTCGCCCTTCCGCAGGAACCCAATGCGCGCTGCCCAATATGTTTTTCCCGGCTGCACTCGTTACATTTACCAACTCTGGGAAACTCAACGCTTGTCGACTGCGGCCACAATTCCACGCAATTTCATACACGCGGCGCACATAAATCGCTTTCCGTTGCGCATTTGATAACTCCCAGATGCTGCGTCGGCGTACCCCTGATGGTACCCGCACCAAAGCTTCCCAGTTATGGCGCAGGCTATTTGCGTCAACTTCGCTTTTTCGGTTGCGGGATATGCCATCGTTATTTCCAATCTCTACGCGCGTTTGAGCTCAACAACGGCCAAGACGTCATCACTTACGCTTTTGCGCGCTACCTCACAAAGATGATTATGGTGTGTAAACACAATTTCCTGCCCAGTTTTCGAAAAATCCGCCAACGCCCTGAAAATATGACCGGCGCGTACATCATCGGATGCCATCAGTACTGTTGCCGCAGATGTTGGCGCCGACATTAAACTGTGCCAACATCTGCGGCAACCACCTTATTTTTGACTCCCTTCAACTTACTAAAAAATAGCCTGAAAAAATCAGCGCAGCCCCATCCACAGGCCCAGCGGCACGAACGCCAGCGCCGCCAGGTTACCCAGCAGCACGATCGACGCGACCTTGTCCGGCTCCTGCTGGTAGCGCTCGGCCACCATGAAGCAGAACACCGCCGGCGGGAGCGCGGCGAACAGATACATCTGCCCGCGCTGCGCTGGGTTCAGGCTCAGCACCTGATCCAGCCCCCAGGCGACAATCAGGC
>PKWO01000553.1 GCA_003132085.1 Oxalobacteraceae bacterium
CGCTGGTGCGCCGAGGCGCCGGTGAAAAAGCGCGGGAACTCGGCATCGTCGATTTCCATCAGGCGATGAACTGGCTGCGTGAAGAAGCCGAACGCGGCGTCTACAAGCAACGCTACAAAGGACTAGGCGAAATGAACCCGTCGCAACTATGGGAAACCACGATGGATCCGACAGTGCGCCGCTTGCTGCGCGTGCAGATAGAAGACGCGATTGCCGCGGATCAGATTTTTACGACGCTGATGGGGGACGATGTGGAACCACGGCGGGCGTTTATTGAGTTGAATGCTTTGCAGGCGGGGAATATTGATGTGTAGGTTTGTCGGGAGACGTAGGGCGCCGAAGTAATTGCGACTGGCGCCAAAGTTCTGCGACTAACTGTCGCTAGTTAGCGCGATTGGCCTACAGGCCAACTCCAGGGGAATTGCATAGGACATTCCGGCCCAGATGCCTGGGCCGAAAATGCGTGAAGTGGGAGAGTATTTTTTGATCGGCGGATGGGGCGAGTTCAGCCTCGTTGAACAACGTACTCGCTAAGTCCAGTGACCGCTTTCCCCGATTGCGGACGTTACAGAATGGTTTGTAGCAGGATTTGCAGTTTAATAATTGAATGGCCGGTCTCGAAAGTGACGACAGGCCGAGAACGACCCTGCCTGTGTCACTCAGTTAGCATTGGCGTCGGTCCGCTGTTCCGCAAATATGAGACATTCTCACGAAGCAATGCAGTCACTAGCCTCCGTAAGCGCCGTGACGAACGGCCTTGAAGCAGCGCGGTCGCGATTGGAAGGCGCCTATCGGTAGCGTAATGAGCGCGGCCACGCGACTTTCCCACCGCGAGACTTCTAACGAGCGCCATCGCCGGGTTGGCCTGCAACCGTATCATTAAACAACGACGAAAAATCGCGCTTAAGCTTGGCGCTGAGCTCATGGTCGGGGAAACGCGCTATCGCCGCCGTCCAAACCTCCACCGCCGTTGCTGCGTCGCCGCTGTTCCAGTGAACGCCGCCAAGGTCGAACATCGCCAAAGCATAGTCTGGGTCGAGCGATAGCGACCTCTCGTAGGCGTTGATCGCTTGTAGCCAATTGCGGAGGCTGGCATAAGCCGCAGCCAGCTGAAACCAGCTCATGGCATCCGGCTGAACAATCTGAGCCTGCTGCTGCAGCAGCGGCACGCTCTCATCGAACCGCTTTAGTTTTTTGAGGGCGATCGCCAAGCAATAGCCGTATTCACCGCCGGCCAATTCATAAGCCTTGCGAAAGCATCGCTCCGCCTCCGCCCAGTCCTCGTCATCCTGCGCCCAGTGTCCCAGACGATCCCACGGCAGCGCAGCGTTGTCCGCGTCGACGTGGGCGATGTGACGATCAAATTCCTCGCGGAACTCGCTGTAGCTCTTCGCGACATCCTCGCCTTTGCCGCGCAGATAGAACGTTGTCATGAGAAGTTCCCACCTCGCAGCGGGATCCTCCGGGTTAGCCCTTACGTAGCGTTGCCAGAAGGGCGCGGCTTGGCGGGCGTTGTCCACATTAGCGCGCCCGAAGGCTGCGACCAGTCGTCGACACCAAGGCCAAATCCAACCGAGGCGGTTAGCTTGAACCACCAAGCCATTGATTTCGCGAAACGCTGCACGGCCGTCGCCAAGATTGAAAAGGACGTTGGCGCGCCAGCCGGTGACCGCAGAGGTCCGCCCCAGCTGTTGATCCGAGAAGATAACAAGGTCGAGATGTCGCAAGGCGTCCTCGTACCTCCCCAGACGGACATAGTGGGTGCCCAGGGCATTGTGGGCTTCCGCAAGGTCGGGGTTCAACCGTAAAGCTTCTCGGTAGTGATCCATCGCCTGTTCATGGTCGCCAAGCAGTGCGTAACTTGAGCCAAGGTTTTTGTGGATCTGAGCTGCTAGATCGGGAGAGGCAGCGAGCGCGGGGTCGGCGAGCGCGGCTTCAAAGGCGCGCTTTGCTTCCTGTTCGTCACGGAGAGCGTGGAAGGCGTTTCCGATCGTGTAGTGCAGGCCCCCGACCTGATAACGATCGTCGGCGAGCCTCGTCCGGATAAACCTGATGGCGTCCTCGATCCTATCTGGGTGACGGCTCATGCCATCCATGCCAAGGTTGATCTCGGACATGTAGCAAATGTCCATTTCGTCACTGCCGGTGCCAAGAACGGCCTCGAACTTAGCGAAGCTGGCGCTAATCACCTCGTCTGCGTTCTTTTCATGGAGTTGCACAAGCAGCTTGCGCGCTAGGGCCAGCTCCTCGGGAACGTGGACGTCTAGCGGAGAATTCAGAAGGTGACTGGACAGGTCCGCCGTAGCCACGTCGATTTGGTCTACGCGCCGATCGCGTGCCGACTTTGCCTCGGCGCAGGCGAGATCAGCGAGCCGGCCAAGGCGCTCGACCGTCAGTTCTTCGACGAAAGAAACTGTCAGCGACCGCTGGTCGGTCCAGTTCGTCCCGCTATGCTCGTATTGACGAGCAACACTTTCTGTCGTGCGGATACGTAAGGAGCCGGTCGGCGCGTGATAGGCCACGTAAACACTGTAGGGCTGCATAAGTAAGTAGTTGAGGTTAGTGCGGTGCACCTCGACACTGAGTGAACCATCGGCGTTCAGAGCGCTCTCAGTTCCCTTAAGTTGGACGTGCACCCGGACGTTGGTGGCGAACCCATCAGCCATCACCTCGATCTGGCAGTCGGTCCCGTAGTCCTTGCGGTCCGACGCCTGCAGAATGAAAGCGCCACTTTCGGTGAGCCTCTTCTGGAAGGCAGCGATCGCCTTGTCCTCGATCTCGTGATTTCGGTCACGACGCGGTAGTTCGTCAAAGTGACTCATAAGCCTAGCTTGTTACGAGCGTTCGGTTGTTTCCATTGACGTGGACGCTACCCGACGTGAGCGCCATGTCTGCTTAGTGTTTGTCATCGTATTCATCGGCCCACACGGGTAGCACTGTGCCCACGAATACGGTAATGATCCCACAGGCCTTGATTATTGTTGTGATACGTACCATCAGATTCTCCCTAATAGTTGAAGATTCGTTGCACGCAGTATGTCGGATTTTGACAAACGCTTCCCCCGACGCCACAAGAATACCATCTTGCTCATACCAAAGGTTCACGGGTTTTCACCTAGCGAACTGGACGTTAGCGTGCGCGGGTAGGCATGGCCGCGAACATATTGAAATGAGGCAACCTTACCGGAATCGCGCGTTACCAAAAAAGTGACCGCCCGATCGACACGCCAGTCGCAACAACTTTGGCGCAGGCGTAGGTCAGTCGCATCAAGTAGAGTAAAAAAACCCGCGCACTTTGGCGCGGGTGGAGTTAAGTCATTGATTTTTGCGGCTTCCAGTTGCACGAACTGTGGCGCCTTACGGGAGACACGGTAAGTGAAATCTGTGCCAAGTAAGTGAAAAAGTAGTGTCACAGATAGTGAAATAATTGTAAGAACGAAAAGGCCAACCGATTAGGTTGGCTTTTTCATTAATGGGATATTGACTTTAGACGAAATCTCGGTCGGTGGCGTGCGGATTGATGCAGGCAGTCGGTATCCGTGGCTCGGCCGTCGTTCAATTAAATTTTCATGTAGATAGGCGCCATGCCGTGCTGAGAAAATGCCATGTCGATTGCGTGGTAGGCATCGATCGTGGTGCCGTCTGCATCAAGGATAATGAGCCGCTTGTTACTATTTAGCATAATTCAATCCCAAGTCAAATGATAAGTACGAGAGCGCTACCCAAGTTTTAGCTGTTTGCTGGGAACCGGTTGCGTGCTTCTGTTGATCACTCCCTGGTAGATATCGACCATTCTTTGGGTGGTAACGGCGGCATCCCAAGTCTTCGCGTATTCCCGCCCTTCGGCTCCGGTCGAGACGCGCAAGGCTCGGTTACGAAGCATGAGTGAGACTTTAGCCGCGAAGTCTCCGACCGTCTCTTCGGCGACCAGTGCGCCACGATTAGGTGACAGAATATCGATGGTGCCCATCACTGCCGTCGAAACCACGGGAATCCCTAATGCCATCGCTTCCAGCAGTACCAATCCCTGTGTTTCCGTGCGTGATGCGAAGACGAACACGTCGGCCGCACGGTAGCAATCCAGTAGCTCGGTTTCGCGATCAAGGTAGTCAATAAACATAACGTTGTCGGCAAGATTCATGCGTTTGACGCGACGTTGAAGATGGTTTCTGGCGGGACCCTCGCCGCAGATTAATAGCAATATCCGCGCGTGGCTAGCCTTCAGGCGCGCAGCCACGGTCAGCAGGAATCCAATATTTTTCTCGTGCGCAACGCGGCCTGCAAATAGCAAAACGGGTCGATCTTCCGGAATACCGCGTTGCACCCGAAAAGATGAGCGGACTCCCGCTTTAAATTTCTCCATCTGGATACCAGTTGGAGCGATATGAATCGGTGAGACGCAACCATACTGCCGCAAGACAGTGTTCATCGCGGTGGAGGGTACGATAACCGCGTCTACCGAATTACACTGTGAGAGAGAAAAACTGCGTGTGATCCAACGCGTCAAGAACTTGGGTAATATCGGCAGGTAGTGATAAAGGTATTCCTCAAAAAAAGTGTGATAGGTCTCGACGGCAGGTATATTCAACAATCGGGCAAGTTTTACTCCGGCATAGTGCGCGAGGAAAGGTGTTTGAATATGCACGATGTCGAAATTCTGCACCAGTAATTGCGGCAAAAGAGCAAGAATTTTGGCCGATTTCATCAATCGATCTTCCGGGTCGAGCATTACGTATCTTGACTCGATGCGCGAAATATGCGCTGCTACCGAGTGGTCGGCGGGATAGGCTGGCGCCACGATATGGACATAATGCCCAAGTTTTGAGAGTTCCTGCTGAAATGTCAATATTGAAGTGGAAACACCGTTTATGCGAGGAAAGTACACATCCGATATCATCAGAATTCGCATGCTTACTTCCCCACTGCTTTGGCGTTAATTGAATAATGTTTCAAGCTGGTCCCTTGTCTCTGAAGAATGACTCGATAGACTTTATTCGAGAAGCATACGCTGAGAATGCGAATCACAACTCCGCGTTTCGGGCGCCATCAGAGATACCGGCGGCAGGGCGAGTTGGAATATGCTTGTCATTCCCCTGAGGTGCCTCTTGCAGTGTGTCGCCAGTATATATTTTACTTTGACGCCGTTGCATGTACGCATCACGAACAAATTCGTATTTATCCAGAGCCGCGTCTTCGATCAGGCTCGATGAATTCAGGTTGTATGCCCGATAATCGACTACTCGAATTGCTGAACCTGTATTGCGCAATCGAACTGGGAATATGCGGCCCCAGGGATCCATTTCGAAATCGACTGGCATCGCCAGTGCATCGCGCAACGTGGTCGATCCGAGAAGAGGTAAAACCAGATATGGGCCAGACTTCACACCCCATCGGCCTAAGGTTTGGCCAAAGTCCTGATCATGTTTCGGCAGGCCCAGATCAGACGCAAAATCGACAATACCTCCTAACCCAACGGTCGTATTGACCAAGACCCGCGACGCGTCGGATACGCCATCGGGTAGTCGCGCTTGCATCAAATTATTGCAGGCAGTGGAGACGTCGTTGATATTTCCAAAAAAATTACCAACGCCAGTTTGCACAATTGGCGGTATCGCTTTGTGATAGGCTTCAGCCACCGGTTTAAACGCGACCTCGTCGACCTTATCGTTGAAGCCGAACATCGTTCGGTTGAAGCCCTCCAATGGATCTTGCGGATTACGCGTCGATGCGCAACCAGTGAGGGCGAAGACCAACACGAGCAGACACAATTTCGTCAGATATTTCATTTGCAAGTATCCTCCTCATGGGGACTGCATCGACGGGCAATCGAAGATGTAGTTCTAATTTAGCGCGCCGTGATAGATCGGCATCAATGCGCTTTATAGCCACATCATTTACTTGTCGATCATCAATATTTTGTGAAATTCGGAATCGAAACCGTGTCCGCGTTGAATACCCCATGCTCAGCTTGCACATGGCATGCATTGCAATTGCTCAGCGATTTCACATCCTTATTTCCCTTCACCATTTTTTCCGGAATGTCATGATGCTTGCGGCTTATGTAACGCACATCGGTAATTCTGAGTGGCGCGTCAATTCCCTCGGTGGCGGCGACGACTGTTCTTGAACGCTTGTAATATGACTTGTCAGCAGAATTCTGGATGGCATAGTCATGGATCATTTGCAGCGTCTCCTTGTCGAGATCGGCCACCTCGCCAAAATGATTATGCAGAGATTGCGTGGTCAGCAATTTTTCCCATGACTTGGCTGGCAGCCAACCGGGTTGGTAAGCAAAATGGCAAGCACCGCATTCATCTTTGTATGTCTTATTAGTGACCGGCTTGACGCCGTCGGTATGATGTAAATTGAGCAGCCATGGACCCAAAGTATCTTCGGCGAATGCGTCGCCGCAATTGATCAACAATACGCTGGCCAACATGATGGCAATTTTCAGATTTTTTGTTTTCATTATCGTTCCTAGTTGGATCCCGTCAGGAATTTTAAAATATCCCCTTTTTCCTGTGCCGTGCATTCACGACCCCAGGCCCAATCACAATTGCGCTTGAACCACTTATCCATCTTCTTCAGATCGGTAAGCCGTTCGGCATTTGCACTAACTGCCATCGGTTCAATTACTTTCTTTGTCGTTGCATGCATACCGGATTTTCTTGGATCTGGACCATGGCAGGTCGTGCATGAACGCTTTTCACCATCTTTATTGATTACTTCGTCGGACCATAGCAGCTTGCCGTGCTCTGCCGAGAAATTGCTTGCTCCTTCTGTCTTAAATTGAGAAAACGCCGCGTCGCTCGCCGGACTGGCGAAGATAGGAGAAGTGAAACTTAACAAAGTGTAGAGAATCAAAAATATGCGCAAATTCATTTTTAATGATTTCCTTACCATGTGATCTTAACCGCAACAAGCATCAAGGCCGCCCCGGCTTCCGCCTGGGCGGCGTGGCTTTTCGCAGGCGCCCTGCTAACAGCATCGGCTAACAGCAAGGCGCCAGCGCCACCAAGAAGCCAGTGTTGTGTATCAGGGTCTTTCAATCCGTCCGCCAAGAGATGCATATCGTCCCAATGGAAGAACAAGCCGGTGGCAACCGCCGCCAACGCCAATACACCGGTAGTTCTGCCCAGAGTTTGATGCGTCCCAGTCGTTGGAGGTGATTGGTTTGCGCAATTTGAGTGGCAGGTACCAGGCGCTGTCAAGGCGGTCGCGAGAGCAGATCCTAATGTCGCTAAACCAAGATATTCATGCACGTCGGCGCCGGTAAGCCAGGGTTCCTTAAAATTTGCGTTAGGATTATTTGCTTTGTTGGGAAGCGCGTCGTCCGAGGCCACCATTTTTCGTACTTGTTGGGTATAAGGTGTGCTGGTCGGGGGTATGGGCTTCGATGAATCGTCGTCGGCAAATGCCATTCCGGACGCCATTGCCAAACATAAAATGGCTGCAAAGCCTGTCAAGTCAATTACATATTTCATGGATTTTCCCCAAGTTATTTTCATTTGTTGATTTCCGAATTGGTACCAGAAAGAGCCGACTCTGATTTATTCCCTGTAATCATCGCTTTCACGAGATTCTCTCGATGTTGAACACTTCCCCACATTACGCCGGCCAAATGCAAGGCCACCAATGCAATGCCGATATTGACCAGCCACGCATGAAGATGACGGATTAAGAAGCTCGCTTCATCGCTGAGGTAATTGGCCAGTGCCGACAATGGGCCATCAAAATCGATCGCACCCAAAGTTGCCAACCCTGTCAAAAAAATCAAGGTCAACAGTGCCAACATCGTAAAGACCATCAGTGCACCAGCGGGGTTATGACCGACGTAATGGCGTGGCTTTCCGTGCAACATGGTGCGCAGATAAATCGCCGTTTCGCTGAAAGGGAAACAAAATGATGTAAATCGTGCGTACTTGGTGCCGGCGATTCCCCACGACACGCGCGCCAAGATCAGCACGCACAGAGCGTATCCAACAAGCACGTGTACATCTGAGAAGCGATATTTAGCCGAGATATACGCAGTTGCTACACCGATCACGAGCGTCCAATGAAAGAGGCGTATTGGCAAGTCCCAGACTTTTACCTCTGTGAAGTTTTTGGAACTTTCTTCAACAACTGCTTCTTGCATCGGCGCTATTCTTAAAATAGAGGTTGAACACAGTTTGATCAAGAACGCGAATCATCCATCTTGCGTCGGCGATTCGACCGCACAACACAATGGGGGCGCACGCCATTTTGTTGTTCTAAGCAATTCCAGTGCCAGTAAAGAAAACGTCTGCTGCGGTGATGGCAAGCCGATGATTTTTATGGAATTTATTGGAGATAGTGGAGCTTGCTGTCAACTAACAATGGGCCTGCAATACCTGTGATCACTGCAATAATTGTCGACACTTATTGCGGGAAATTCTGGCGTCAATGCAACCGTCGCGGTGATTATGGTGGTACCTGCCGCATTTAGCCAAAGACTGAAATCGATTTACATTGGCCTTGACGGTGGGCGACGTGATTCGGCAAGTGCTGCTGGCAACAGCGTGCAGTCGTCGCTGGATGGAATGTTGAGCCGGTAGGACCAATCGACCGCCACGCGCTTTGTATTTTGATAGTCACAATTCCCGCCTAAAGGCTTTGCTCCGGTATCATGGCGATCCGTGGGGTGAGTATACGTAGGGCAGGGACCAAGAATGACCAAAACTGAAGCGATCAAGCGCATCAACGACGCACAGCGTGCGACGCTCCTTAACGACGGCAATACGATCTGGTCGAATTGCGGGCGCAATGCCAACGAGGAAGGCTGGTGGCTTAATATTCCGTTGCTGCAGTTTAAAAAAGACATTCACATTGTTCTCAATAGGGAGAGCACCAAAGTGTTTCTGCATCTGAAAATGAAGGCGGGCGAAATATTGAGCCCGGCCATGAAATTTCGATGCAAAGACCAGATGGCGGACATATTCATCTCTGCCGGCAATTTGAAGCGGCTGGCTGACGTGTTGCCGGGCGGGAGCAAATACAGCTTCAGCAAGCACGTGGTTGCCGAATACCGGTTTTGAAGCGGACGGCGACGATCGCCGATGATTGAACGTGTCACCGCCTTGGCCGACCTGAAACCATACAATTGACGAGCGCTGCGTCGCTTCTTACATCAATACTGAACTGAACATACGATCATGGCAAAAAGCAAACGACCAACTCCGAGGAAAGCTAGTGTTCCTCCGCAAGAAAAAGACGATGTAGTGACGCAAAAGTTGTGCGATCTTGCGATTGAGCTGGTGGAGCAGGAAGACAGCGCATTGATGAGCGATTCGCTGCGGCAAAAGGACAGCGATTTTAACAAGCTCATCAAAAGGAGCATCTATCAGAAAAGAGACGAAATCCTTTATGAGTCGCTTGAGCGTACGAAGTACGCCGACATCGGCGCCTATCAATTGCTCAAAGAACGCATCGAGGAAGCGTCGGAAGTCATCGTTACCGGGCGTGCCGACGGCAAGAATGTCGAGGTGAATGCATTCGTCATTCCGATGTTCGTGCATACGGTCGGCGGCCTCGACCGCGAGCAGTGCTTTCACGACCAGGAGGCGTTCGAATTGCTGACCCGGAGTTTGCAAGACGCGCAATTGGAGAGTCCGGACGCAACCGTCGTCCTGATCAGCTATGCGTACCATCTGGATGAAATCGACGCCATCACGTTTAGCCACCTCAATGAAATGGTGCGAGACGCCCATGCGGCGATGACGGATATGCGGGGGGCGGCGACGCCGGCAATCGACCGCAGTTTCGGCGGCTGGCCGGCAAGCCATTTCGCGCCGGACGATCAGGCGGTCGAACTCCGTTTCCTGTTGGGCTTTGCGTTGAAGACGACCGACGATGCGTTTTACCGGGTGCCGGAAGACGAAGCCGCGGTCGATACCTTTTTCGCGGCGCGCGCCGAGCGCTTTGAACGCTGGACTGAACAGGTGGCGCCGCTGGTGAAACGGTGCCTGGTTGCGGACGTTGCGGGCAGCACGGAGGTCGACGTCAATTTCCTGTATCAGGATCTTTTCCATGGCGGGAAAGAGCGGGCAATCGCCGAGTACCTGATGCTGCAGATGATGTCCGAATTGAACCACGCTCTGGACGAACGCGGCATCGATGCGGAAAGCACGAAAGCCATCGTCGGGCTGGTCGATAGCGGGGGCGACACGGCATTGCGCGTGAATCTATACGCATTGGCCGATGGTGCGCTGGTTGCTTCGTCGGAAAAGCCATCCAGCGTTGGCAGCGACCTGGAAGTCGAAGTCATCGATGTCCACGACGCATTGAGGACTATCGGGGTCGCGTCGCTGGCGCTTGCCGCGACGTTTGACTCCGATGGGCAGGCGGTCGATGTGCGGCCGTATCAACCAGAAATATAAGAGGGGCGCGGCGGATTTGGATGTGAAACGCTTCTCCGCCGTTTAACGCCCGCCAACGGATTTCTTGCTTTTCGGCGCAAATTTGTTTACCGCATCGAAACGGCGAAAACGCATCGTGTCTTTTCCGTTTATTTTTGCGTCATACATCAATTCGTCGGCCGCTTTCATCATTTCCGCGAACGTGCGGTCGACTTCTTCAAACCATGTGGCGCCGATGCTTGCCGTTACCGGCGGAAAGTCTTGCAGCGCGCTTTTCATGGCGGCGGAAATCTTGCGCCCTGCTTCGAGAGCGGCTTCGTATTCAATTTCCGGAAGCAGGATCGAAAATTCGTCGCCGCCCAGCCGCGCGACCAGATCATTGGAGCGCAAGGTTGCGAGCAGCGCTTTGGCGATTTCGCGCAGTGCCGCGTCGCCGGTGTCATGCCCCTTGGTGTCGTTAAGCTGCTTGAAGTTGTCCAGATCCAGAAATATCACGGTCAAAGGGTGTGCATAGCGCTTCGAGCGTTCGACTTCGGCGATGCCGGCGTCGAGAAACGCGCGCAGATTGTGCAGCCCGGTTAGCGCATCTCGGGCCGCATGTTCGCGGGCCTTTTCAAATTGCACGCGCAGTTGGGTGAATTGGCTCGCTAGCACCAGTGCAAGCAGCAAGGCTTCCACGGTCACTGCCAGCAGGCCGAGATGTTCGACATAGAAGGTATAGACTCCGTCCACCTCGCTCAGCGAAATCGACACTACGCCCAGCACAAAAAAAGTGATGACAGCGACCAGATAATTGCGGGCGGTGGCATCTTTCTGTCGCGCGCGCACGATGCCCGCGGCCAAGCCATAACTCATGAACAGCGCCACGCCTATGCGATCCAACTCCAATGACCAGTTGGGTTTGAATAGTGCGAGCACGACGAAGGCAGCGAACAGAGCGAGCAGCGCTATGCCGATTCGATGCAGGCGGGGATGATTGTCGCGCGTGAGGCCGAGCAACCGCAGTACAAAAAATATATAGGCACAGTTGGAGAACAGGATGGGCACACTGATCAGATAAAACCAATGCAGCCCAAACAATTGCGGATACACCAGCAAGGCGGTGCCGTTATAGAGCAGATTGCCCAGAATGAACAGGCAATACAACGCATCCGTAATGTTGCATCGTATCGACGCAAGCGCCACATAATAAAATGCGAGGCCGAGCAAGAGCCCGAGGCAGAGCAACGTCAGCGCGTTACCCGGATTGATCGCTTGCCGGTAATGCTCAAGCGTATCCAGATAGGGCACCGGTTGCGCCAGAAAAAACGGCGAGGAAACTTCGGTGATGAGCCGGTAATGCCCGACGGGCAGGTTGATTTCACGGCCATGCCGCAGGAAGAAAGGGTTTGCGGCGTCGCTTTGGATGCCGCCTTGTGCCTCGGCAATGAGATGGCCCTCGCGGTCCTGCACCCAATGATGGAAGCGGCCGATCACGCTGGAATTCTTGAAATCCAGGACCCGGGTTCCTTCCTGCGCGATCTCGAAATCCGCCTGGTAGATAAAATGTCCGCCGGTTTTGGTTGGTTGGCCGACTGCAACCAGTCCGGCACTTTCCGGCGCGGGCTGCCCAGCGTAGCGCCAGCTTGGCGCCGCCTCATACCATTGCCCCGCCAGCTTCAGCGTCTGTGCCTGACACGGCATCCAGATCAGCAGCATCAGCAATAGAGCCGGCAATCGTAAAAATCGGAGTGGGATGATCAACATGCAAAATCATTCATGGTGCGGTGTCGCGTGTTATTTGCCGTTCAAGTCGGAATCGAAACCAAAGACCTTGCCGGCCCAGATGAAAAATACCCACACCAGGATGCCGAAGGGCAAGTAGCCGAAATAGCCGAGGAGCGGCATTTCGGCAAAGATGTGAATGACATTGACATAAGGGATTTCATATATCCAGTAATTTGGGTTGGTTTGCAGCGCCGGATCGGGATGCGCGCTGCCGTAGTTCCAAACCTCCCAGAAGAAGCCGTTGAACAGCGAGGAAAGCGCCACCAGAAGTAAAGGACCCCAATTGCCCTGCGCCATGGCGGTGAACGGCGTCCACACATTATTGCAGATCAGCAGGCCGGCCAGTACGCTCAATGGCCCTATCCACATTACCCAGAACAGCGGATAAGGTAAGAATACCATCAGCACGATCAAGCCTAATCCGCCCCACATCAGCAGCTTGCCGGGCAGGGGCAGCTTGGGGCCATCGCTGTAACGCACGGCCAGCTTGGGGAAGGTCTTGAGCAGCGTATACCATTCGAAGATGGCCGGCCACACCGTGGTATACGCGAGCATGAACAGCAGCACGATGGTTGTGTGCGACAGCTCGGGCATGTGGCCGTTGGGGTAATACCAATTGGACAGCACGAAGTAGTCGAAATATTCAAAGAAACACCAGCCGCCCACGGATACCAATGCACTAATGAAGAGCGTCTTGGGCTTGGTGGCCAGCAGCGACTTCCCGCCGCTGCGGCGATAGGTCAGCCCGTCCAACACCAGGATGAAACCCCACCACATGGGGGTGAACGCGTAATACACCAAATCGCCGAAGAGTGTCACGCGCGCCCACATCAACCACCAGAAGAAGAGCATCAGTACCGCGCCGAGCCAGAACCACACGGGAAATCCCGCCGGCTTGGCCGGCGGCGGGGGTTGCACCGTCTTGAAACCGAACAGACCGGGGTAGAGCAGAAAAATGACAGCCACTGCTTCCACCACCAATACTGCGCAGAAGACCAGCAGGTTGAAGGACGGCGCCTGCTGAACGAACTCAGGCGGGAAGATGCCGAACTTGGGCGGCAGGTGGGTGGCGGGATAAGCGAACCAAGCTGCCGCCAGTGGCAGCAACAAACAGGCCAGCATAGGCCAGATCAACTTCCAAAGTGCCTTCATGCGTTACGCTTATCCTATTTGTGAATAAAAGAGGTCATGCTCGGTGGAGATGTGAAACGCCTTCATGCGTCCCTACCCGCCGTGCATTTTTGCCATAATGGCGTCACATTGAAATGCCATTTCAGGGACGAACGGAGCAAGAATGCGGGACTTTTCCTATTTTGGCAATTGTATTTTGGGTCTTTTGACCGCGTTGCTGGCAGGGTTATTTTTGTGTTGTGCCGGCGCGTGTTTCGATGCATCGCCAAACCGAGGCGGTTCAATATCCGACCGCGCCGCCGCTCGCTCGGGAAGCGCGGCAATCGGCTGGCCGCGGTCTTGCGCTACACTCAGGGATGCCGTGCTGTAGACCGAAGGGAAAATGCGTTGAACCAGATTAAAAGACTGAGCATTCTTGCCGCCGCCGCGTTGCTTTTGTTGGCCGCTTGCGACAACGCCGTCAACCCCAACAAAAGGGTGCCTTACCTGATAAAGGGGGACCCGCATC
>PKWO01000488.1 GCA_003132085.1 Oxalobacteraceae bacterium
TGACCAACGCGTTAAACAATGTTGACTTTCCGGCATTGGTGTAACCGACCAAGGATACCGAAAATGCATTGTTGCGCCCGCGCGCGCGGCGCTGTGTAACCCGTTGCTTGTGCAGTTTCTCGAGTCTTGCGCGCAATGCCTTGACACGGTCGCCGAGCAAGCGGCGATCCGTTTCAAGCTGGGTTTCACCCGGCCCACGCAATCCAATACCCCCCTTTTGCCGTTCCAGGTGAGTCCACCCGCGTATCAGGCGGGTGGCAAGATGTTGTAGTTGAGCAAGCTCAACTTGTACCTTGCCTTCGTGACTTTGCGCCCGTTGCGCAAAGATATCGAGAATCAGGCTGGTACGGTCGACCACCCGCACCTTCAATTCCCGCTCAAGGTTGCGCTGCTGCGCGGGCGATAGCGCATGATTGAAAATAACGATGTCAAGTTGATTGTCGGCGACTGCATCGGCTATCTCATTGGCTTTGCCGGAACCGACAAAAAATGCCGCGTCCGGGCTGGCGCGCTTGGCAAGGAACGTGATAACAGGTTCCGCCCCAGCCGATTTAACCAGCAGGGAGAGTTCCTCAAGACTTGCGGTAAAGTCGTCTTTGCCAAAATCGACACCAACCAAAGCAGCACGCATACTAACGACGACTCCCAGAGCACAGAGTCGCGCTATGTTGCCGGATTAACTTGGCAGCATGCGAAGCTCGATGAAACAACATGCCTAGCCCGGCACAATATCCGGACAAGGAAATTTTCCACACTGTAGCTGCACGCATCAGCATGTCAGCACACCGCACACTGTCCATTTTTCAGATCGCGGCAAATAATCAGTGCAACAGACCAACAATTGTCAGTATGCAATGCATTATTCTGCGTCAGTCTCGAGATTCAGATTGACGGCACGTGCCGGTACGACCGTCGAGATTGCATGTTTATAAACCATTTGCGTCACTGTATTACGGAGCAATACGACGTATTGGTCAAAAGATTCAATATGCCCTTGGAGTTTAATTCCATTAACGAGGTAAATTGACACAGGTACGTGTTCTTTTCGTAAGGCGTTTAAGAAGGGGTCTTGTAACAGTTGCCCTTTATTGCTCATGGAAGCTCCGGATTGTGTTGTTGTGTTAAGGAGTTGGAGGCAACTTGACCAAATTTCAAGTGCCTCCGTAAGTCGTAAGTCAAATGTAATCGATTTTTACGAATGTTGCCAAGCAAAAGACTATTTCTCATGCCTGGCAAATGGGTTTTTACTCGATCGCAATTCGATACGTAGTGGAGTACCAACCAGCGAAAAAGTTTCACGGAAATGCTTTTCAAGATACCGTTTATAGTTGTCGTCGATCGCATCCAGCGCATTCCCGTGGATAACGACGATCGGCGGATTCTGTCCACCCTGATGCGCATAGCGCAATTTTGGCCTGATGGAGCCCTTGCGGCGCGGTTGCTGGTGTTCGACGGCCTCGATCAACGCGCGCGTCAATTTCGGCGTCGAGAGGTTGATTGTGGCGGCGGCATAAGCAGAATCAACCGATTTCATAAGCGGCCCGATGCCGGTCGATTTCAACGCCGAGATGAAATGAAACTTGGCGAACGACAGGAAATTGAGCTTGCGCTCCAAATCCATCTTGATCTCATCGCGTCTGTCACTGGTCAAGCCGTCCCATTTATTGACGCCGACCACCAAAGCGCGGCCAGACTCCAGGATGAATCCAGCGATATGGGCATCCTGTTCGGAAATGTCTTGTTGGGCGTCCAGCAGCAGCAGAACGACATTGGCTTCCGAAATTGATTGCAGGGTTTTGACCACCGAGAATTTCTCGATGGCCTCAAACACCTTGCCGCGGCGGCGTATGCCGGCAGTATCGATCAGCGTATAGGACTTGCCCTCGCGTTCAAAATCAATTTCAATCGAGTCGCGCGTGGTTCCAGGCATATCGAACGCGATGACGCGTTCTTCGCCAAGCAAGGTATTGACCAACGTCGATTTACCGACGTTCGGGCGTCCTACAATGGCCAGCTTGACGCTATTGCGCAACGAATCGGGAACCTCATCTTCCGCTGTGCGCTGGGCAAATGCAATATTCAGCGACTCTTCGACCAGATCCATCACGCCGTCACCATGGGCAGCGGAGATAACGTAGGGATCACCCAACCCCAATTCGTAAAAATCGGCAGTAACCGAAGTGTATTTCATACCTTCCGATTTATTCACCACCAGCATGACCGAACGCCCGGATTTACGCAAAAAATCCGTGATGGTCTTGTCGTGAGGGGTCAACCCCTGGCGGCCATCGACAATAAAAATCACTACATCCGCCTCTGCCACAGCCTGCTTGGTTTGCTTGGCCATCTCATGCATGATGCCATCTTTGGCGACCGGTTCGAAACCGCCGGTATCGATGACCAGAAACGGCCGTTCGCCCATCCGGCCTTCACCATAATGTCGGTCGCGCGTCAATCCTGGCAGATCGGCGACCAGCGCATCGCGCGACCGCGTAAGCCGATTAAACAACGTGGATTTGCCGACATTAGGTCGACCTACAAGAGCGATTACCGGCTTCATCAATTTATTACTCGGCCGCGTATGCGACCACTGCCCCAGCGTGCGTTTGGAAAATCAAATTCGCGCCGGCTACCACGGGGGCCACCACAATCGGGCTCCCATCGGTAGCAACGCGGGCTAACATCGAACCATCTTCACGTGACAGAAAATGAATATAACCTTGTGCATCGCCAACGGCGACCGCTCGTCCGAACGATACGGGCGCGGACAAGCCGCGGTTTGCCAACAATTTGCTGGTCCACACGCTGGAACCGCCGTCACGCGCAAACGCACTCAAGACGCCATGTTCGTCGGCAGCGAAAATAAATCGCTCGTCGGAGCCAAGCCCCACCGCACTCGACAAATTCTTGGCCCAGCGGGTCACGCCGCTGTTGGCGTCGAAACAACCGATCCGCCCTTGGTAGGAAACCGCACAGACATCGCCGTCGACTACCACAGGGGCGCCGGATATGTCGGAAATACGCTCCAATTCAGTGGCGCCGCGCGGCTCGCCAACGGCAATTTCCCAGCGCGCCGCCCCGCTGCTGGCAAGCAAAGCCAATAAGTGGCCGCCCGGCAGCGCCACAAATGCCATCTGCCCATCAATCGTGATTCCGGGCGCGCTGCGCAAAGTCAGCGCGGGAACCGTGCGAACAACCGTCCAGCGTTGGATGCCGGACTCGGCATCAAATGCAACGATACGATTATCCACACTGCGAACAATCACCAGTCCTGCGCCGACCGCCGGCGCCGACAGTATCTCGCTCGTCGCTTGCGCCTTCCAACGCAATTTGCCGTCGCCGCCGAACGCCATGATCGTGCCCTTCTCGCCTGCCACCGCTACGGTGCCGCCGTCGCTGCCGACACCGGCCGTCAAAGGCATGCCGGCTTGAATACGCCATTGCGTATGTCCGCTAGCAGCGTCCACCCGCATGATTGAACCGTCGGCAGCCGCTGTGAACACGCTGCCGCCGGCCAGCGCAGGAGAGAACGCGAATTCGCCGGAACTGCCGATTGAACCGGTCCATGCGGTATGCACGGCAAGCGCGGTCTTGAATTCAAGCAGCGTGGCGGGCGGGTTGCGCGGAGCATCCTTATGGAACATCGAACATCCGGCCAACATAACCAAGGCCCCGACACCCGCGAGCTTCACTGCTATACGCATTTTTTCCCCTTTGAATTTTAGATACCGCTGAAAATCCGCTGCGCCGCCCAGCGGCGGTTTGCGACGATTTTCAAGGTACTTAAGCGGCAGCTTTGGCGGCGGTTCCGCCAATTGCGTCCAGTTTCGCTTGAATCAGTTGACGGCTTGGATTCTTTTGATCGGTTTTGTCGAGTGCGAGCTGATAGGCGGCGCGCGCCTCGGGAACCTTGCTTTGTGCAACCAATATATCGCCCTTGCGATCGGCCACCATCGACTCGAATTGCGCCGGAAATTCGCCTGACAACATTTTCAGGCCATCGTCATACAATTTTTCATCCAACAAAATGCCGGCCATGCGCACCTTGGCCACGGCTTTGTATTCATCGTCAATGCCGTTGTCGATCACCCATTGCAATTGTACTTTTGCCGCTTTCAGGTCTTCCGCATCGAACGCAATCTTGGCGGCGGTCAACGCGCTCATTTGAGCGTAGACCGTCTTGCCGAACTTCTCTTGCATATCCGCCGCGGCGCGCTGCACCTTGGCATTGTCGTTGGCGGTCGCTGCCTTTTGCAGCTCGTCAAACAACTGCGCGGCCTGGGTCACGCCTTTTTGCTGCATATTGTTCCAAATGGACCATCCTGAAAACCCTGCCAGCACAATGATTAACAGCCAAGTCAGCGGGGTGCCGTATTTATTCCACCATGCTTTGATGGTAGCAAGTTGTTCTTGTTCTTCGAGATCGTATGCCATGATGAGGTATGTTAATGGTGATAGTGTATGTGTTCAGAATGATCATGCTCATCGGCGCCGATGATTTGGTCAACCAGATGGTCGGCCACCTGCTCAAAAGCGACCGTCGCCTGGTTGCTTTCGCCTTCTGCCTGACGCAATGCCTTGACCGTGGCAACGCCGTTGGCAACTTCGTCTTCGCCTATGATGACTGCGTAAGCCGCCCCGCTGACATCAGCCCGCTTCATTTGAGATTTGAAACTGCCGCCACCGGTAGCCGATGCGCAATGTAGCACAACATCGAGTCCGGCATCACGCAATCGCTCGGATACGACCGATGCCTGAAGCTGGGCGGCCTCGCCTTGATGCACGACATAAACGTCGCATTGGTTGGGCGCAAACTGTTCCCCGCTTGCTTTCATCAATTCCAGCAAGCGTTCGATCCCCATTGCAAAACCGCAGGCCGGAGTGTATTTTCCGCCGAAAATTTCGACCAACGAATCATAACGACCGCCAGCGCATACGGTTCCCTGCGCCCCGAGTTGGTCGGTCACCCATTCGAAAACCGTGCGGTTGTAGTAATCCATCCCGCGTACCAGTCTCGGGTTAATGGTAAACGGAATATTGTTGTGACGCAAAATTCTCTGTACTCCCTCAAAATGAACGCGTGACTCTTCGCCCAGATAGTTGAGTAGTTGCGGTGCCGCATTGACCATCTGTTGCATGGCTGGATTCTTGGTATCCAGAATCCGCAGCGGGTTGGTATGCAGGCGCCGCTTTGCTTCGGCATCCAGCGTATCCAGATGCAGTTCGAAATACGCAATCAAATCGACCCGGTGCCGGTTGCGCTCGTCGGCATCGCCGATCGAATTCAATTCGAGCCGGATATCCTGCAGACCGAGGTCATCCC
>PKWO01000013.1 GCA_003132085.1 Oxalobacteraceae bacterium
TAACAAACGGAGCCACCGCTCAGCCTCGGTACCGGCCAGTGTGGTGACAGCGCGCGCGCCCAGGATCTTCGGCCGCGTCACCACCACACCCACGCTAGGCGCATCGAGGCCACGAATCCAAATGGCGACGGCACCGGCGCTACAGCTCGCGATCGCTGTCACCACGGACTGACTAAAACCGCGCAATGTAAATCAGGTCATATTTGGGTAGGTTGTTCCTGGCTATATTGCCAACCGTGGCAGGTTCTTTACAATTTTCATTGTCTCGATACTTACCGTAAGCACTCTCTGGAACAGCTTTAGCGGGTATGCAGCATCGCCCATTGTTTCCGTGGCCCACAGATTGGCATCGTTCACGATACCGCTGTCTTTGTGTGTAGTAATGGCCTGACGCTCCATTACCCATTCCAGTGCAGGCTTGCCGTTAACAACGTAGTCGTAGGCTTCGAGCGGAATGCCGGTCATGGTGATTTTGTTGTTATACACCACGCGGGATTTATCGGCCTTGTTGGCGAACTTCATTTGCGTGACGCGGTAATCGTCATCGGTAAAGTCCGTCATCAACAGCGCCCCGCCTTCAAAATGCACCGGGTACGGCTTGACACTTTCATAGTTGATATGCAGATCGGCCAGCTTGCGCCCGGCTTGCGAGAACGCCCAAAAGTCGTGTGCGGCTTTTACGCATGGGATGCGAGGTAATTCTTTCGTCAGATTGTCGGCAAAACGTTCGCGGTAGTCGGGCGAATGCAGCAGGCCGTACACGTAGTAAAATAGGTCGTCTTTGCTAATTTTATCGCCGGGGTAGGCTACTTGAAAATGCGCCAACCCTTCATCGCTAACACCATCCTTGCGTGTGAAATTCGGCTCAATAGCATCCGCCGACTTGCCAGTAGAAAACATGTCAATTTGATCGATTGCGTCCGGCTGTACACCGTCAATCTGGTTGGTGCTTTCGTAAAGATATAATGGAAAGCATTGACCCTTTTCAATGTTATCCAGATTGGTTACAGAGTTGGAAATAAGGGCAGAAAAACCACTTCTTGCGCCAATTCCGCTTACGCAAATTACCCTATTTTCCAACGCAGATGTCGGGAAAATGCGAGGCATTTGCAATACCATTTCGTTAAATCGTCGATTAAAATATAACCATTGCTGCGAAAAAGGACGGTAAAGACTTCGCGTAATGCATTGAGCGTCAAAGGAAAATTGTCGCCCCTTTGCCAATTCTTGCTTTAACCCCCTCGTCCAACTGATTTTTTTCGGATCAGTTGTAACGAAATCATCAATTTCAGGTAGCTGATTTTTTTTGCGTCCAACGCTAGCCCGCTGATAGCGGGTTGACTCACCATTATAGAAGTCAATCATGCGAGCCATGTTATGCGTCAATTGGTCTTTGGAAAAGTTGTAGCACCACGCATCACGATTCGTTACCACACCAAGCGAAAAATTATTGAACAAAGTCTTGGATTGGATGTTCTTTTTATCACCCAATACAATGAATTCGCCAAAACTGTTGTCGCGTTGATTTATCCAATCGCCGTGTTCATCTGGCGTGATAGGAAGCCAGCCATTTTCGGCATCGATTCCAGCAATACTCTTATATGATGCAATGGATGTCAGCTTTTCTGCTGTTTTTAGGTCATCACCAATATCGTGCCAAAACACTTGCCCGTGTTGTTTGGAATTCGGATTCTTCACAAATATAGTAATGGCAATCCCGGTCATGCTACCGCTACCAAAAATATTCTGACCTTCTTTAGCCCGACCTTGGCTCAGCATATTTTTTCGAATATCACCGCGCAAATTAATGATGTGAATATTGGTGAATTCTTCAGTTAGACACATTCGCATGCCGTCCATCGCTGGCTTTTCTGCAAATCCACTTCCAGATACAAAACCTATTACACCACTGTCGCCAATGCGATCACTAGCCCAACGGATAGCTCGAACATAAGAGTCAAACAAATTCCTCTGCAACGCAGCTTTTGAACGAACTGAGTATGTATCACGAATGCGGCTATCCAAATGAGGATAGGCAACGTTTTGGTTATTGTCATTGGCATTGATTTGGCCGACTGAATACGGCGGATTACCCATAATGACGCGAATATCCAGTTTCTTTTGCTTACGGCGACGGCTACTATTGTCGGCCAGAACAGCACTAACCAAATCATCTTTTTCATATAAAGCGAAGGTGTCAGTCAAGCAAATTCCGCTAAACGGAACGTAGTCGCCTCCCATAATACTGTGGTACACCTGTTCAATATTGATAGCTGCAATATAGTAGGCCAGCAACACAATTTCGTTGGCGTGAATTTCGTTTTGAAATTTGTATGCCAATTGCTCTTTGCTGATAAGACCGCTTTGAAGCAGTCTTGTAATGAACGTGCCGGTACCCGTGAATGGATCAATGATGTGTACGTTCTTGCTGCCTAGGTTTTGCCCAAATTCACTTTGCAGAACGTCATTAATGCTGTGGATGATGAAGTCCGTCACTTCTACTGGCGTATACACGATTCCAAGCCGTTCCGTCATTTTCGGGAAGGCATTTTTGAAAAATTTGTCGTACAACTCTATAATGATTTTTTGCTTGGCTTTCAGGTCTTTAATTCCCGCTGCTCGCATCTTGACGCTTGTATAGAAACGTTCCAGCGTTTCTGTCTCCGTATCCAAGTTGTGTTCGTCCAACACCTCCAAAATGCCTTGCATGGCTTTCGACACTGGATTGTGTTGGGCGAAGCTGTAACTCTCAAACAGCGCATCAAACACAGGCTTGGTGATAATGTGTTGGGCAAGCATTTCAATCGCTTCGTCGCGCGTAATGCTGTCATTCAGGTCTTCGCGTAACTCGGTTAGGAATCTATTGAAGGCGGCAATTTCGGCTTGATTCCCGGATTTGTTCAGAATGGCCGTGATACGGCTAATATGCGTTTGCGCAATTCTTGCAATGTCTGCTGCCCATTCGTCCCAATACAGGCGGTTCCCGCACTTCTGCACCACCTTGGCGACGATGGCCTTCTCAATTTCACCGATTCGATATTCGAATTCTTGCTGAGTCTGTGGCGTCGTTGCCGCTTGTCCTATGCTTTGCCCGCCTTTGGCAGATTGCGCCGCCTTCTTGGATTTTGCGACTTTATTGGAATCATCGGCACCGCCTTTTCTCTTGATGCTGATGTTGTCGGTGATGGCGATTACTTCCATCTTGGACTTGTCTTGACCGGTCAGGTCAAGTTTGTTGATCATTGCGTCAAAACGATCATCATGCGAACGAAGGGCTTGCAACACTTCCCACACGACCCTGTAGGTTTTATTGTCGTTCAGCGCTTGTTCCGGTTCCATGCCAGCGGGTATCACCACTGGCAGAATTACATAGCCAAGCTTCTTATTGCTGTCCTTCGGTTTGCGCATGACGCGCCCCACGGACTGTACGACATCCACCTGGGAATTGCGAGGCGTCAGAAATAACACAGCGTCAAGTGCCGGAACATCAACACCTTCGGACAGGCAGCGCACGTTACTGAGTACGCGGCATGTGTCGGCTGGCAGAGCGGCCTTGAGCCAATTTAATTTGGCCTCCTTTTGCGCGGCGTTCATGCTGCCGTCAACGTGTTCCGCTTCACACACCAAATTGCTAATAGCGTCTGGATGTTCTGGATTTTCCTTGATTAACTCGGTGCGGTATTCGTCAACAACCGCTTGAAACATCGCTGCAATGTTCTTGCTGCTGACCTTCGCGCCTTTGTTGGGTTCAATGACCTGACAGAAGGCCACAGCGCGCCGCATGGGGTCTGGATCGTAGTTCAGGTCATCTTGGGAGTCCAGTTTTGACAGCGCCCGCCAGCAGCCTACAATTTTTGCCGCATCGTCAACTCGCAAATTCTTATCCGTATCGGCAAGCAGGCGTTGCAGGTTTTTGTGGATGTGATCTTCGCTGACCGTCAATACAATGACCTTGTAATCACAAAGAATGCCCAATACGTGGACGGCTTCAGAGAACGACAAAGTGTGTAGCGTTTCCCCGAAATATGCCGGGTTATTCATGTCATACAGGACAATGCTGTCAGTCTTTGCCTTGGCTATCGCCTGAACGCCATAGACGCGAGGCGTCGCGGTCATGTACACGCGCTTCGCGCCACGGATAACGGCTTGGTTATGTACTTGGACGAAAGCCGATTCGTCATCGCCGTCAAAGGTCGCCCCAGTAGTGCGGTGTGCTTCGTCACAAATAATCAGGTCAAAATCCGCCAGCTTGTATTGCTTTTGCGCCTTTGAAATTACCTCGATGGAGTGGTAGGTAGAAAACACCACGCTCATATGCTGCGCATCGTCTCGCGTCGTGACTTCATGCGCGAGTGCCTTGGAGTTCGTTGTGGCCGGGTACTGCAACTCATGCACTAGCATTTGGTAATCGTCGTCTTTGTCACGCTTTTTACCAACTTCGCTATCCGAGCAAACAGCGAAGCTGTGCATCGGGGTAGCAGTCTCTTGTGTCCATTCGGTCAGAGTTTGGGATAGCAGCGATAGTGAAGGAACAAGGAATAAAACGCGCTTGCCAGGCCCGGCAAGTTTTTCAGCTAGGCGCAATGCCGTAAATGTTTTCCCCGTACCGCAAGCCATGATGAGCTTGCCACGGTCGGCATCTGCCAAGCCATCAATAACGTCTGCAATCGCAGTCTTTTGATATTCGCGGAGGTCTTTAGGCTCTTTGTACTGAACGGCCTTTTTTCTGAACGTGCTGGCCCAATCAATTTTGCTTTGTTCTAGGTCAGACAGAGTGATTTTCTGGCAGGGGATATGCTGTTCCTGCATGGCCGCATCCACATGGTGACTAATTTTGTCAGTAGATAGAATCAGCAACCTATGGGTAAATGGCTTTTTGCCTGATGCGGTGAAAAATGAATCCACCTGCTTTTTGTACAACGTGCTATCCGAGTCATAAAACTTGGCCTGGATAGCGTGGTACTCGTCTGTGCCCTTGGTTTTTGCAACTAGGTCGATGCCGGTATCAGCGCCTGGGTCATTGTGCCCGGCACCGATCCATTCGCTACGCCACTCTTCCCACAACCACACCTTGGCGTACAAGTCTTGATATCTTGGCTCGTTTTGAAAATAAAGCTTGGCAAGATTTTCAAAGTAAGTACCCTTTTCCCGCTCTGTCTGGGATGTTTTGCGAAAGCTGTCAAGAATGTCGTGTAGGGCGCTCATCGAGGGTCAGTAGGTTGTAGGTTTGTGGCGGGTAGTCTAACAGGGGTATGCGCAACAAATCTATTTTGTAGCGGGAATCACTCACTGTTCAATTCATAAATTTGGTATTTTGCCCAAGCCCCAAAAATGTAAAATATGGGTTAATCGAACTAACTAGGGCGCAAATGATGACAAGCGGTTTCCGGTTGCCACCGGATATAACCTTCGACAAGCAAGTGCTACAGAACGGCATGGCTTACATGTTTCGCCATCAAATGTTGGGTGAATTGGGAAGGCTCGTTTTACAGGAAGCGATTGACGGGCAAACCTGCATTGAATGCGAAGTAGTGGGCGATCCAGCCGATCCGATGACAGCGAAACGAGCGGCGATCATGCAGCCGCTTGGGTTAGAGCTATCGCGCATTCTCGGTGCGCCTGCTGGTGCGCCGAACATCGACCCGGCAAAATTGCCGCCGCGCTCACCAGAACCCAAGGAGGTGATCGAGAGCCAAGTCATTCCTTGCGACCGCTGTGGCAAAGTAGTCGCGATGCTTATCTTTGCTCCTGCGGCTATTGATTCGGGGCGTTTTGAAGATTGCGCACGCAAGATGTACACGCAGTATGCCGCCTTGAACGTACCGACGTGGATTATTGGCCCTGCCTTGGGATCGGGGCCGCTAATGGATCGTCCTGCCGACATGCTCAAGGTATGGCCCAAAAGAGAGTCGATGCAGCGCTTGCGGCCCGCCGAGTTCAATCCAATGATTGAAAAATTTGCTACGCGGCATTGTCAATAACGGCTCTGAAAAGCGAACGGCCCACCGAAGTGGGCCGTTCTGTCATTTGTCTCTCGGGGGAAGCGGGCGAACCCGCTAACAAGACCAAGAGCTAATGCCCCAAATATATCCCATTACTGCGAAAGCGTCAACCATGCCTTTGGCCCTCACATCAGCCCACATTGCGGCAATCACAAATGCGCTGTCTCCGGCTCGCCTGAGTACCTATGCCGCGCCAGCGGCACTGGTGGCGGCTCCGGTCGTGCCCGGCGCGACCGGGCCATCGGCAAGTGACCGCTATCCCCTTGAACTTTATCGCTGGAATTCCGAAATTTCCGGCGCGTTTTTGACGCCGCTAGACATTTGTTCTGTTGTGCTTCGCAATGCAATTGCCGAGGCAATTGAAGGGAAGTACGGCGCAAGGTGGCCGTGGTCGAATGGTTTTGTGCGAACTTTGCCCAACCCGTCCAGGGGCTATAGCGCAAGACAAGATTTGCTTTCCCTGCAAAATAAATTCACAAGCACGGGGAAAATCATTCCCGAGTTAAAACTTGTTTTCTGGTCGCAAATGTTGACTGCACGGCACGATCAACGGCTTTGGACACCGCTGCTATTTCAAGTTTTCCCGAATTTTCCGGCGGGTCCAACCGTGGCTCAGGCCCGCAATACGCTGTACACCAAAATGGAGCAGTTGCGACTCTTCAGAAATCGCATTGCCCATCATGAACCGATTTTCAAATCGCCATTGGCGCAAAATTTGACTACCATCACAGAGCTAGTTGCGGTGCGTTGTTCGCATACCGTACTTTGGTTGAATGACATCGAGACTGTAACGCCCCTTATAGGGAGAAAGCCTTAACTTTGCCGCGTGGTTTCTTGCGATGGTTGAACGGGGCAGGGCAGAGCATCGCCAAAACCGCAGAGTTGGCCGGATGTAGTGAAAGCCAAGCCAAACACGTTATGCAAATACACAAACAAGCGGCAAAGACAAAAGCTTACCCCCCTTGGGGCATTTTTCGCGTCCGCGAA
>PKWO01000281.1 GCA_003132085.1 Oxalobacteraceae bacterium
CTGGTGGCGGTGATTTACAGCTTCGGCGCGCACCCCGTCAGCGGCGTGGAAGCAGGCATCCTCTATGCGTTTGTCAGTTACATCGGGCGGGTGGTCGACCCATTGATTCAAATCACCTTGCAGTTTAGCCAGTTGCAACAATCGGTGGTGTCCACCGCGCGCGTCAATACGCTGCTGCAAGAACCCAGCGCCGAAGTGAATGGGAACCACGCGCGCATCACGGCAGGCGCGCTGGCAATTCGCAATCTCAGCTTCGGCTACACGGTATCGCAACCGGTGCTGCATGACTTAAGTCTGAACATTCCGGCCGGTAGTTTTTACGGGATAGTCGGCCATACCGGCAGCGGCAAGTCAACGCTGCTGAGCCTGCTGCTGCGCTTTTACCATGCGCAAAGCGGTTGCATCGAAATCGATGGCATTCCACTCTCCGCCATCGGCGACGATGCATTTCGCGCCGATGTCGGCCTGGTGCCGCAAGATCCTTTCTTGCTGGCCGCCAGCGCCCGCGAAAACATCGATATGGGGCGCGGCTTAAGCCAGGCCGAGATTGAGAGCGCAGCACGCGCCGCCAAAGCGCATGGCTTCATCAGCGCCTTGGAACAGGGTTACGATACGGCGTTGGGCGAAGGCGGCGCGCGCCTCTCAACCGGCCAAAAGCAATTGATTGCGATTGCCCGCGCCCTCGCCGGCAAGCCGCGCATCCTGTTTCTGGATGAAGCGACCTCGCATATCGATAGCGAAACAGAACAAGTGGTGCAGGCGGCGTTAGCCGAATTGCGCGGGCAAGTGACCATCATCGCGATTGCGCACCGCCTGTCAACGATCCGCGATGCCGATCACATCATCGTGCTGAATCATGGCCGCATCGCTGAAGCCGGCTCGCACGACGCGCTGATGGAGTTGCCTGCGGGTATTTACCAGCGCCTCTATATGTTGCAACAGCTAAGCGACTAGAATTCTGCCCGGTCTAAACTTGCGGGTTCGCGCAATGTATCCGGCGTCAGGTTTAAAATATGACGTTCTTGCCACAGTTTTTTCCGAAATAGTTATCTGCTTGTCAAAATTTATTTGAAAAATTCAGATAAGATGGATTTTCTGGCCGGCCTCCAGGTGGGTTCAAAAGCGACACAAAGGCCGTCAATGATTACGCCTTTGCAAACCGCCTAGCGGTGCGTTTGCTTTTGATTAATACATTATGGATGCATCCCCGCAATGAACACCAGCTCCCACACAATGCCCGACGCTGCTATTCACGCCTCGCCGTATGCCAATAATGAAGAACGATCAAAGCATTTTCGCATCATGGGAAGGCTGGCCACCGAAGTGTGCCGGACCATCGATGAAATTGAGCCTCTTTACGAAGATATCCTCGCGCACATGAAAGATACCGCCAGCGTTCAGGATTACCTGCCGATACTGGTTTCAAAAAGAGTCAAGGAACTGCTGTCGCACCCCTGAACCGCGCACCTCGCCGGTTCGGCCAAGTACGTTTGCAGCTCGCGCGGTCGACATCGGGCGAAAAAAAACCGCCTGAAACGGCGGGCGGTCAATATCCATTCCTCAGAGGCATCAGAATGAACGGGGAGAAGTTCATTATGCGCCGGCAATATGACGCCGCCGTGACATTCCGCACCGATAGGTGCCTGGCCTGCGTACGTCTTTGTCATTCCACCCAAAACTACTCGGCCGGCACCAATCGCAATCGCGTGATCTCCGACGGCGCCCAAAACCGCTTCGGCGGCCCCCAGTAACCGGTGCCGCGGCTGGTATACACCCACAATTGGCGCAGCCGGTTCAAGCCGGCGGTAAACGGCTGCTGCATCGGAACAAAAAGATTCCACGGGAAAAATTGGCCGCCGTGCGTATGGCCGGACAGTTGCAGATCAAAGCCGGCATCGGCCGCAGCTTCGGCCGATCGCGGCTGGTGTGCCAGCAACAGCCTGACGCCGACATGCGCGGGCGCCCCCGCCATTGCCGCATGCGGGTCGCTGCGGTGCGACTCGTCGAAATGGTGCGCGCCGTAATCGGTTACACCGGCCACCAGCAGTGTTGCATCCTGAAGCGTCAGCACCACATGTTGATTCATCAATACCGTCAAACCCAGTCGTCTTACTTCTGCGATCCAGTCGTTTGCATTGGAATAATATTCATGGTTGCCGGTGACGAAATAGGTGCCGTGCGGCGCCGACAATTTGCCCAGCGGCGCGGTATGCAGCGACAATTGGCCGACGCTGCCATCCACCAGGTCGCCGGTAACCGCAATCAGGTCCGGCGCGAGCCGATTGACCTTGTCGACGATCGCATTCAGATAACCGCGCTTGATGGTCGGGCCGACATGGATATCGCTGATCTGTGCAATGGTAAATCCATGCAGCGCGGCCGGCAGCCCGGCGATAGGGACGTCGACATCCTGCACTCTTGCCACGCGCCGCGCATTGACGAAACCGATGATGGTCACCGCAACAGCCAGCAGCGGCACCATCACTGCTGTGTCGCGCTCCAGCGTGGCGCCGGAAAAATGCAGCATGGCGGCGAGCAACAACAGGACGTCGCGGAATAGGGTCAGCATCAACAACGATGAAAACAAGCCCATCGCCAGCATGCCCACCCACGCCAGCATGTCCGACAAGGGTTGGCGCGTGATTGCGCGCGACAGCAAACCAGCCGGCACCAATACCAACGACAGCGCCAGCCACAAGCCGCCAAGCAATTTATACACGGTGGAAAATGGCAAATTTGGCAATAGCCGCCAACCGATATAGGCATGCAGCAAGGCTAGGATACTGGAAACGACAACGATGACGATGCGCGGCGGCATGGGGCCCCTTGAAAGCGAATGTCTGCAAAAGGAAGACTATTAATTGCAGATGGGGGCGAAACGCGTGATTCAAAGACAGGTTGCAGATGCTGGGAAAATGCGATGACAGAATACTATCGCATGGCACCGCCTGAGTCGGGCTGAGTCGGGCGTCGTATACCGTCTAAAGCCAACTGGCAGACTCGCAATGTGCGCCACTGAACAGAGCGACGGTTTATTTACTGGCATGGTTAACAGCAACGACTACATAGTCAGCCGTTGCTCGAAGGAATGGCGGAGAGACGTGCCCGCAGGAGCCAATAATTTGACACACGGGATCGGGAAAACAAAATGCCAATACCGATGCGAAATCAGGCCCGTTACGACCTCGTCATACGCATGCGCAACGAGGGAAAGACATATTCCGAGATAGGCGCCGCGCTGAACGTATGCAAGGCGCGGGCAAGCCAGATGTACGCCAGCGAAATCGCCAGGATAGAACGACAAGAACAGCAGTCACCGACCGACGACCTTGAGCGCCAAGTCAGCAAGTGGACGGCAAATGTCCTACGGCGAAACGGCATCACGACGAAAGCGCAAGCCAAAGAGGCCATTCAAGCCGGCCGCCACTTGTCGCGATGCGGAAAAATAAGCCGTGCCGCGATTCTGCATTGGCTGCAGTTGGAACACTAGCCGGCGACGCGGTCTCGATTCACCGTTAGTGACCATCAAGAGAACTGCGTAAAGTCAGGCTTGCGCTTCTGAAAAAACGCCAGAAATGCCTCTTTCGCTTCAGGCGCGGTCAACATTTCTGCAAAGTATTTGCTTTCCTCGGTCATCTTGGCATCGATCGTCGCCGTCTGATTGTCTTTCATCAGCCGCTTGGTGGCGCGGATCGACGAAGCGGGCAGCGCGGCCAGTTTGGCGGCCTGCGCCTGGGCAAACGGCAACAAGTCGGCCAGCGGCAGCACCTTGCTGACCAACCCCATTTCGCGCGCTTCTTCAGCGAAGAATGGCTCGCCCAGCATCAACTTCTCGGCAGCACGCTGATAGCCGGCGAGTTGCGGCAACAATATGCTGGATGAAAACTCCGGGCACAGTCCGAGCTGCGTAAACGGCATCGAAAATTTTGCGTTGTCGGCGGCGTATACCAGGTCGCAATGCAGCAACATGGTAGTGCCGATACCGACCGCAGCTCCCGATACCGCGGCAACCACGGGCTTGACCGCATGGCTGAGATTCCACATGAATTGATACACCGGGCTGTTGCCGCTGTTCGGCGGGTTCTTCATGAAGTCTTCCAGGTCGTTGCCGGCCGTGAAAATCTCCGGTTTGCCGCAGAATAAAATCACGCGCACTTCGGCGTCGCCATCGGCTTGCTTCAACGCATCTGCCATGGTTTGATACATCGCCGTGGTGATCGCATTCTTTTTTTCCGGGCGGTTGAATTCGATCGTGAAAATGCCCTCGGCGTTGCTGGTGGAAATTTCCATGTTGTCTCCTGAATCGGTTTTTCTTGGATTCTGATTATCTCAGCCATAAAAAAACCGCACAGCGTGGCGCCGTACGGCTTTTTTGCTCGACAAGCTTTACATGCGTTCGAAAATACCGGCGGCGCCCATGCCGGTACCGACGCACATGGTGACCATGCCGTACTTCAGGTTCTTGCGGCGCAGCGCATGGATCACCGTAGCGGAACGAATTGCACCGGTAGCGCCAAGCGGATGGCCCAACGCAATGGCGCCGCCCATCGGGTTAACCTTCGACGGATCGAGTCCCAGGTCTTGAATCACGGCCAGGGATTGCGCGGCAAACGCCTCGTTCAACTCGATCACGCCGATATCGTGCAGCTTGAGCCCCGCCATCACCAGCGCTTTCGGAATGGCCACCACCGGCCCGATGCCCA
>PKWO01000481.1 GCA_003132085.1 Oxalobacteraceae bacterium
CGCTGATGGCGATTTACCAGGCGCGCTTCCTTAAATATCTGCACGCCCGCAGCATTGCCGATACGGCAAATCGCAAAGTGTGGGTATTTTGCGGTGATGGCGAAATGGACGAACCGGAGTCGATGGGTGCCATCGGCATGGCCGGTCGCGAAAAGCTGGACAACCTGGTCATGGTGGTCAATTGCAACCTGCAGCGTCTGGACGNNGCAACGGCAAGATCATTCAGGAACTGGAAGCCGATTTCCGCGGCGCCGGCTGGAATGTGATCAAGGTTGTCTGGGGCGGTTACTGGGATGAATTGCTGGCGCGCGATAAAGAAGGCATCCTGCAGCGCGTGATGATGGAAACGCTCGACGGCGAATATCAGAATTACAAGGCCAAGGATGGCGCCTATGTGCGCAAACATTTCTTCGGCAAGCATCCGAAATTGCTGGAGATGGTCAGCCAGATGTCGGACGACGACATTTGGCGTCTCAATCGCGGCGGTCATGACCCGCACAAGATCTATGCGGCATTCAAGCAGGCGCAAGAAAATATCGGCCAGCCGACCGTGCTGTTGGTCAAGACCATCAAGGGATTTGGCATGGGTAAATCGGGCGAGGCCCGCAATACCGCCCACCAGACCAAGAAACTGGACGACGCCAGCATCCGCGAAATGCGCGACCGTTTTGCGATCCCGATTCCGGACGATCAATTGGCCGACGTACCGTTCTTCAAGCCGGCAGAGGACGCCCCGGAAATCAAATATCTGCACGAGCGCCGCAAGGCTTTGGGCGGATACCTGCCGCAACGGCGCATGAAGGCCGACGAAACCCTGCCGGTTCCGGAACTGTCGGCATTCCAAGCAGTGCTGGACCCAACCGCCGAAGGTCGCGAGATATCCACCACCCAGGCATATGTGCGCATCATTTCGACTCTATTGCGCGACCCGAATTTGGGGCAGCGCGTGGTGCCGATTCTGGTTGATGAGGCGCGGACCTTCGGGATGGAAGGCTTGTTCCGCCAAATCGGCATTTTCAATCAGCAGGGACAATTGTATGAGCCGGTCGATAAAGACCAGGTGATGTACTACCGTGAAGACAAGGCCGGCCAGATTTTGCAAGAGGGTATCAACGAGGCGGGCGCAATGAGTTCGTGGATCGCGGCGGCCACGTCATATTCGAGCAACAACCGGATCATGATACCGTTCTATGCGTTCTATTCGATGTTCGGCTTGCAACGCGTCGGCGACCTCGCCTGGGCCTCCGGCGACATGCGTGCACGCGGATTCCTGCTGGGCGGAACCGCCGGCCGCACGACGTTGAACGGCGAAGGTTTGCAGCATGAAGACGGCCACAGCCACGTACTGGCCTCGACCATTCCGAATTGCATGCCTTACGACCCGACATTTGCGCACGAAGTGGCAGTCATCATGCACGACGGTCTCAAGCGCATGATCGAAAAGCAGGAGGACGTGTTCTACTACATCACGCTGATGAACGAGAACTACAGCCACCCAGGATTGAAGCCGGGGCAGGAGCAAGACATATTAAAGGGCCTGTATCTATTGCAGGAAGGCGAAAAAGGCGGCAAGCACCGGGTTCAATTAATGGGTTCCGGCACTATCTTGCGCGAAGTGATCGCCGCCGCCGATTTGCTCAAAAGCGACTGGGGCATCCATGCCGATGTTTGGTCCGCGCCGTCATTCACGTTGCTGGCGCGCGACGGTCAGGATGCCGAGCGGTGGAACATGCTCAACCCGACAGACGACAAGCCGCGTGTCGCGCACATCACCCGATCTTTGCAGGGTACGACCGGACCGATCGTGGTATCGACCGACTACATGCGCGTCTTTGCCGAGCAAGTCCGGGCGTTCATTCCCAAGGGCCGCAGCTATAAGGTGCTTGGCACAGACGGTTTTGGCCGTTCGGACAGCCGCGCCAAATTGCGTGAATTCTTTGAAGTAAATCGTTATTTCGTCACCGTGGCGGCGTTGAAGTCCTTGGCCGACGAAGGCGCGATTTCGGCATCGGTTGTCGCGCAGGCGATCGCCAAATATGGTATTAATCCAAGCAAACCGAATCCGGTCACGCTGTAAGCAATACACTAACCAATTCCCTCTCTTTCACCCCTAATCGGGGCAAAGCGGGGGCAGGAACGGCGAAAATTTTGGCGCATGCAAATTGCCGCCGTCGTCCTGCCTGCTGCTGAACGTGAGGGGCCAAGGGAGCGAAAACTATGAGTATGGTGGAAGTCAAAGTCCCGGATATCGGCGACTTCAAGGAAGTGGAAGTCATTGAATTGCTGGTCAAAGCGGGCGACAAGGTCAAGGTCGATCAGTCGCTGATGACCGTCGAATCCGACAAGGCCAGCATGGAGATTCCGTCCAGCCACGCCGGTGTGGTCAAGGAATTGAAGATCAAGATTGGCGACAAGGTGGCCGAAGGTTCGCTGGTAATGATATTGGAAAGCGATACGGCGGCGACCGCTACGGCTGCGGCACCGGCACCGGCCGCTGTGGCGGCAGCACCAATCGCTGTTGTTGCAGCCGTCCCCGCCGCGGCGGCAAGTGCGGCGGTAGAAAGCAAGCCGCTCCCGACGGCGGCTTTGGAAGCGATTCCGGCCGGCACCGGCGGACTGCCGCACGCGTCGCCTTCGGTCCGCAAGTTTGCGCGCGAACTGGGGGTTGACTTGGCGCGCGTGAACGGTTCGGGACCCAAGGCGCGCATCACGCAAGAAGATGTGCAGAACTATGTGAAAGGCGTGATTTCCGCAACGGCATCCGGTACCGCTGCAGGCAGCGCCAAGGGTGGTAGCGGCGTCGGGCTTGATTTGTTGGCTTGGCCGTCGCTGGACTTCTCAAAATTCGGTGCAACCGAGTTGCTGCCGCTGTCGCGCATCAAAAAAATCAGCGGCCCGAATTTGCATCGCAACTGGGTCATGATTCCGCATGTGACGCAATTCGATGAAGCCGACGTGACCGAACTGGAAGAGTTCCGCAAGACATCGAATGCCGCGATGGCGAAATCCGGTGTCAAGCTGACGATGCTTGCGTTTGTTATCAAGGCCAGCGTTGCAGCGTTGAAGAAATTTCCGGTGTTCAACGCGTCGCTAGATGCCAAGGGCGAGAACCTGATCGTGAAACAGTATTATCACATCGGTTTTGCAGCCGACACACCGAACGGTTTGGTGGTGCCGGTGCTCAAGGACGCCGACAAAAAGGGAATCGCGCAGATCGCGCAAGAGATGGGCGATTTGTCTGCCCAGGCGCGCGAAGGAAAACTGAAGCCGGCCGATATGCAGGGCGCCAGTTTCACCATTTCTTCGCTGGGCGGCATCGGCGGCACGGCCTTCACGCCCATCATCAACGCGCCCGAGGTGGCAATTCTCGGGTTGTCGAAATCCGACATCAAACCTGTTTGGGACGGCACGCAATTCAAGCCGCGCCTGATGATGCCGCTNNTGAGAAGCGGATTGAGAAGCGGCGAAGGCCGGGGCATGGAACGGACCATCAGGCCCGTTACATTGACCGCCGGCCGCGCCGGCCCTATTCACGGAGCTTCATTATGACTACCTGCGTTGTCGTCAAAAAGAACAATCAGATTGCCATTGCGTCCGATTCGCTGGTTACCTTCGGTGATACCCGTTTGTCCAGCGCCTACGAGGCGAATAACAAGATCTTTCNNGGCACATTTTCCGGTAATGCGCAAGTTGCTTACCGATATGGGAGAGGATTGCAAACTCGGCACGCGCGACGAAGTGTTCGAAACCTACTCGAAGGTGCATCAGATATTGAAGGAGCGTTATTTCCTGAACACCAAGGAAGACGAAGACGACCCATACGAATCTTCGCAGATCACTTCCTTGGTGGCGAATCGGCATGGCATTTTCGGCGTGTATTCGTACCGCGAGGTATTCAGCTTCGATCGCTTCTGGGGCATAGGAAGCGGCCGGAATTTCGCACTGGGCGCAATGTTCGTCGCCTATGAACAGGATAAAGATGCGCGCAGCGTGGCCGAAATCGGCGTACAGGCAGGGGCGGAATTCGACAAGAGTTCAGCCGCTCCGTTTCAGATATACAGTTTTGAAATGGCTTGAAAAAAATGCGTATCTTCCCTTTGCCGTCAACCCGGCAGTGAAGATGAGCGGTGTGATGAGCGGTGTGATGAGATTCATCCGCAAACCCATGTGTCCGACCTTTTCGCAATCGAAGGCGGTTAAAACGGAGCTAAAGACATGAGCATGATTGATGTGAAGGTGCCGAATATCGGCGATTTCAAGGAAGTGGAAGTCATCGAATTGCTGGTCAAGCCGGGCGATACGATCAAGGTCGATCAATCGTTGGTTACGGTTGAGTCGGATAAGGCCAGCATGGAAA
>PKWO01000403.1 GCA_003132085.1 Oxalobacteraceae bacterium
GCAAACACCGGCCCAATGCCCATTTCGTCCGGCTCGCAGCCGGCAACTGCCAAGCCGCGGAAGGCGCCCAGCGGCGTCAATCCGAGCCGCAACGCTTCCTTTGCTTCCACCATCACGCAGGCGGAGGCGCCATCGGACAGCTGAGAAGAGTTGCCTGCGGAGATGAACTGGCCGGGTCCGCGCACCGGGGCCAGTTTGGTCAGCGCCTCCAACGTGGTCCCGTGGCGGTTGCAGGTATCGCCGTCCACCGTCACTTCGCGGCGCGAGATTGTCTTCGTCTCCTTGTCGGTCACGGCCATGGTGGTTTTGCAGGCAACAATTTCGTCGCGGTAGCGGCCCGCGATCTGCGCTTCCTCGGTTTTGCGTTGGCTCTCCACCGAGAAGCGGTCTTGCGCCTCGCGGCTGATGCCGTATCGCGCAGCCACGATGTCGGCGGTTTCGATCATCGACAAGTAGAGCGCCGGCTTGTGTTCGACGATCCACGGGTCCATGCCGCTGTCACCATCGTCACGCGTACGGATATGCGAAATGCTCTCCACGCCGCCGGCGATGATGGCCGGCGCGCCGTCGACGACGATGCGCCCGGCTGCCATCGCGATAGCCTGCAAGCCCGACGCGCAGAAGCGGTTCACAGTGGTTCCTGCAATGGAAATCGGCAACCCGGCGCGAACAATGGTTTGGCGGGCAATGTTGCGGCCTGTCGTGCCTTCCGGATAGCCGCAGCCGAGAATCGCATCTTCAATCAGCGCCGGGTCGATGCCGGATCGCTCCACCGCTGCGCGAACCGCAAAGGCGGCAAGCGTAGGGCCGGAGGTAATGTTGAACTCGCCGCGGTGAGCCTTGGTGAGCGGCGTACGTGCAGTGGAAACGATGACGGCTTCGCGCATGGGAATTTCTTTCTTCAGGATTTGTTGAGACTGTCAAATTTGGTATTTGTGGTTCCTGAGTTGTCAGTGAATTATAGAATCGTCAGCTATTCTTGACAATCAACCATACGCTTGACATACTGTCAAAAATTATTTGACAGTATTCGATCATGGACCCTGCATCACTCACGCTGTTGGTGGAAATTCTCGATGCGGGGAACTTGAGCCAAGCAGCCCGTAAACTCAAGATGACAAGGGCCAACGTCAGCTACCACTTGAATCAGTTGGAGCGTGCGCTGGGCTTGCAACTTGTGCGGCGCACCACGCGGCGCGTGGAGGCGACGGCCGTGGGCTTGCGCTTATACGAGCATGGTCGCAGCATTCAGAACGAACTTCTCGCCGCGAAGGAAACGCTTGCAACGCTAGGGCAGAGCCTGCAAGGTCGGGTGCGCTTGAGCGTGCCCAGCGGCTACGGCCACATGGTTATGTCGCCTTGGCTTATCGAGTTCAAACGCCTATATCCAGGCATCGTGCTCGACGTGGTGTTCGAGAATCGGGTTGAAGATTTGATGCGCGACGAGGTGGACATCGCAATCCGTGTGATGGCGGAGCCGCCGCAGACGCTGGTCGCCCGCGAGCTAGGGCCTGTGCGCTATGTGGCTTGCGCATCGCGCGCCTATGCCGACGCGCATGGCATGCCTACGGAAATCGAACAATTGCGCGCTTTTCCACTGATCACTTCGGCGGTGGTCGGCCGGCAATTGAGGGTGTCAGCCTATCGCGGCGACGAACGGCACGAAGTGACACTCGAGCCAACACTGATCTCCGAACACTTTCCTTTTCTGCGCCAGGCCATTCTGGCTGACCTCGGGATTGGGTTGGTGCCGGACTACGTCGTGCAGGACGCAGTCGATGCCGGCCTGGTCGTCACCACGTTGCACCAATGGCGGCTCAGCATTTTTGGCACGCAGATGTTTATGCTGTACATGCCCGATCGTCACCAGACGCGCGCGGCGAACAAGTTCATCGAGTTCATGTTGGAGCGGGCTCGCGCCGCGCGAACCATAGGCGAACCATAGGCGAGCCGTCGATCTAGGATACTGAAGTAGTTCCGACCATCATCCGGACCTCGTCCGGGGAAGATATTTCCCTTGGAAAACATACTCCATCGCTGACGGAATTAATTCCTGCCGCTTGCATGGCATTGATCTTCTTCTAATAACAAGGTCGACACCTGAGGAATTGACTACTATAGTTGAGTGCTATAGGCTGTGCCTATGGATAATTGTTGCCTCACATAGTGTAAGTGGTGAAGGTCAAAAAAGTTAACATGTACGCGTAACAGCAGGCCGTGCAACATCTATTGCGCGGCGCGCGCTTTTGATATGTCCACGTCGTCACGCAAAAATTTCCTTGTTGGGAGTTTGCCTATGAACGAACAAGAGCCCCTGTCGATCGTCGACACCGCGTGGCTGCGCATGGATCGACCGACTAACCTGATGATGATCTGCGGCATGATGCTGTTTTCCGAGCGGGTGGAATTGCAGCAGCTGAAGGAAGTGATTCGCACTCGCATGCTGTGTTTTCACCGTTTTCGCCAGCGGGTGGTCGGCAAAGGCGACGGTTCGCGGTGGGAAATGGATCCTGATTTTGACCTGGACTGGCATGTGCGTCGCATCGCTCTGCCGGACGCCGATAGCGGTGGTGCGCTGGAAACGGTGATGAGCGATCTGATTAGCACGCCGCTCGATCCCAGCAAGCCGATGTGGCAGTATCACCTGATCGACAATGTTCATGGCGGCAGCGCCATCGTGCTGCGTATTCATCATTGTTACGGCGATGGATTCGCGCTCACGCATGTGATGGCGTCGATGACCGACACAGACCCCGACAAGCCGCATCCGGCGGCCGAAGATGTCGCGGGACGCGCTCCCAAGCGTAGCGCCTGGGAACGGATCTTCGGGCCGGTAACGGAAATGGCAGGTGACGCCGTCCGGTCGTCGCTGACCGCAGTCGATATCGGGCGCGACCTGTTGGCGCACCCCCTTCACGCGATCGGCTATGCAAAGACGGGAGCAGACCTCGCCAACGAGGCCGCCATCATTGCCAACATGACCGCGGATTCCCCGACCCGTTTCAAAGGTGCTCTGGGGGTGATGAAGCGCGTCGCCTGGGCAGCGCCGCTATCGTTGTTTGAAGTGAAAGCACTGTCCGCGGTGCTGAAGTGCTCGGTAAACGATGTGCTGGTATCTTGTGTTGCCGGTGCGCTGCGTGCCTACCTGTTGGAGCAGGGCGACCCGTTGGAGGGAACCGAGATGCGTGCGCTGGTGCCGGTAAACTTGCGGCCGGCAGGGGCGATCACAGAACTGGGTAACCACTTTGGGCTGGTGTTTCTCAGTTTGCCGATCGGCATGGAAGACCCGATCGAGCGCGTCCACGAAGTGCACAAACGCATGGGGAAACTTAAGCATTCCCGTCAACCTTTGGTCGCGCTCGGCATTCTTGCCGGGATGGGGATCGCGCCTGAATTCATTAAGGAGAACGTGCTGGAAACCTTGGCCGCCAACGCCAGTGCGGTCATTACCAATGTATCCGGATCGGAACAGCCGCGTTACTTCGCGGGCAAACGCATCATGCGGCAAATGTTCTGGGTACCGCAGTCGGGCGGCATTGGAGTCGGGATCAGCCTCCTCAGCTACGCCGGGCAGGTCAGCTTCGGTGTCGTCACCGACATACGGCGCGTGCCGGACCCGGATTTCATCGCCAAACGATTTGTCGCCGAATTCGAAACGCTGCTACTGAGCGCATTGATGATGCCATGGCCGGGCGAACCAATACCCGACGGCAGCCCGAAGGTTGCCGCCGGCAATAACCCACCCGATCCGGGAATGGCCTGAGTTCAAGGAATCATGCCATGTCCCGCCTCCCACCTTGCGGATAGACCGGTCAGTGATGACGTGGCTGTTTCGCAGTGTGCTGGGGCTGTTTTCCGGTCGCGCTGCCGGGTTGGACCGGTGTATGCCGTATCGCTCCAAGGGTCTGGTCGACGCCGCCCACGATGCTGATCAGCACGTCCTTTACCGTCTTCACTGTCATGTTGCTGACGTGCCCGGCTTCGTCGATCGCGCCTTCAATGGCATTCTTGCCGACTTGGGCAACATTGCCGCCGGTCTCAACCGCCGCTTCGATCACGCCGTCCACCGCGCGCCTGGCCACAACGCCGATGTCGGCACCGACTGTCGCGGCATGTTTGATAACCGAGCGCATGGTTTCGGACGATGCCGTGACGACATCGCCGCCGACATCATGCACGCCCATGATGATGCCCTTCGCCACACTCTTTATGCTCATGGTTAAACCGGTTCCCACCTGCTCGGCCGCGTCGATTGCCCCCACTACGACATAGTGAACGACGTTCACCAATTCGCCTGCGGCGACACCGCCGGTGCGTAGCGTGTCCGACACGGTTTTCCTGACCAGATGGGCAATATCCGTTTCGATCGTATTGAGCCCTGAAAGACTGGTAACGATGCCTTCCTTTAATGAGTGGGCTGCATCCTCGACTGAAACCGAATGTCCGGCGGCGATTGCATTGCTCCGTCCAGCGCTCTTGCCGCCATCATGAAGACGGGGTGTGCTCGTCTTCGTCTGTTTGGTAGCCATCAATTCTCTCCTTCATTTCTTGGTGGATTGAAACTCATATCGCACCGCTCCGGATCGCTGTCATGGTGCGTTCGCTTGCCGTCGCCTTGAGCGGTTCAATGTAATCTGGAAAGAGCCTCTTCGACAACGAAACTCATTATATTTTAGGCATCCGCCACCTTCAAGCCTTTGATAAATATCAAACATGTTTGCGGCGACGGCACACGCATATCCGGAATTCACACGTATTTCCTGTGAGATTCGGTTTTGTATTTTGATAGAAATCGACGCTAATCGTTTGCATGCGACGTATACTATTTTTCGAATATCGTAGAAGATGTATTGATTCTTTTAGGCAACTCTGCGGCGAGTTGATTCATTTGCCGCGACTCCAACTTTTTTCATTTAAGCAGCGCGCATTTCAAAACAAGGAAACCATATTGCCGCCAATAATAATAAAACATTTGTCAACGAAGGCTAAATCGCCGACTATATAAGCTGGTGTTTGATTCTAGCCATTTCTAAAGGGAACAACCATGCAAACTGTCGCACACATACTTCGGTCAAAATCAAATCAGACGGTATGCCGTATCGCGCCCACTGCGCCGGTGCTGGATGCGCTCAAGCTGTTGGCGGAAAAGGGCATCGGTGCGCTACTGGTAATGGAGGGGGAGCAGATAGCCGGCATCGTCAGTGAACGCGACTACACCCGGAAAGTCGAGTTCATCGGGCGATCGGCGAGCACCACGCTGGTGAGCGACATCATGACTTCGTCCGTCATTTGTGTCGGTCCGGAGCACAGCAACGAGCAATGCATGGCGTTGATGACGGAAAATAGGTTGCGCCATCTGCCGGTGGTGGAAAACGGCAAGTTGATCGGCCTGATTTCGATCGGCGATTTGGTGAAAGATATTATTTCTGAACAGAAATTCACGATCCAGCAACTGGAACATTACATTCATGGGGAACGCGTGTAAGCGGGAGTAGTGCCCGGGTGCCGGCAGACTTCAATCGATGCTGCGGCGCGGCAAAACACACTGGGCGGAAGCCGCTCGGTGTGTCGTTCGTTCGACCGCGCTTACTACGTTTATTTGGCCTTGTCGTGCGCTGCTACTCCGGCCGACTTGTAGTCGTAAGTGGGGTAGAACTCGGTCCGGTAACTGCCCCAGGCCGTATCTTCCAGGACGCGGTTGACCTCGCGGATGCGCGATGCCGGGAGGCGCAGGGTAATCACCTGTCCAATGCCCATGGTGACGTACCAACTGAGTACTTCCATACCGTCCGGCGGAAACGCCTTATAGAAACCCTGTTTCGTCAATTGCGCGTTGAGTTCGCTCAATGGACGCGACTGATCATGCTTGAGAAAGATCGTCAACAGGATCGCATTGTCCGGCGTGGGGCCGGCGCTGCCGACTGGCGGTGGCGCCGCCGTTTGCGCACTGGCACTGCATGCCGCAAAACCGGCCAGCAGCACCGCGGTGACTATTGAGCGAAAATCGTGACCCATCGTTTGCTCCTTCAAATGCTGGCGTAGCTTGCCATTCGCACCGCCTTCCGAATGGCTGATCGGTGCTGCGCGGCGCACTGGTCCAGTGTGCCACTGTGTTTATCCTCGCCCGTATGAACAGGCAGAATCGTGTCGGGCGATGATAGCATTTTCACGATTCTCCTGTGCGTAAAATTCTCTGCGGCGCAACAAACCACAACTTGCGCTGTCAGCGGGCGCTCAGCACCGCGGTAGATCAAAT
>PKWO01000031.1 GCA_003132085.1 Oxalobacteraceae bacterium
CCGAAGATTTGGTTAACCTGTGTGAAGAGGTCGGCATAACAACCGGCATCGACCTGCCACGCCTGATTGAAGTGTCGCGCAGCTTGCCGTCTTTGCTGGGCCATGAAGTACCCGGCCAGCTTGCCAAGGCGGGACGCAATTGTGATTTACATCCACTTCCAGCGGGGCAGGAAAAAGCAGCAGCCTGACGGCAGCGGCGATCGATTTAAAGTATTACAACGATTATAAATAAATGGCGCCTCAAGGCGTCTTAAATGGAGACGGAAATGAATACACAAAGCGCCACCGCGCCCGGACTAACCACGTTCACGGCGAATGCCGAAGAGCAAGCGATCGTACGCAAGGTCGCCTGGCACATCATGCCTTTAATCATGATCTGCTATCTGTTTGCATTTTTTGACCGCATCAACATCAGCTTTGCGAAATTTCAGTTACAGGGTGACTTGGGACTGAGCGATACCGCTTACGGCCTCGGCGCCAGCCTGTTCGTGGTCGGCTATGTGCTGTTTGAAGTGCCCAGCAATATATTTCTGTACAAGGTCGGCGCCCGGCGCTGGATCGCCCGCATCATGATTTCGTGGGGCTTGGCGACTGCCGCAATGGTCTTCGTTTCCACTGAATGGCAATTCTATGGATTGCGCTTCATTATCGGGGCAATGGAAGCAGGCTTCGCTCCGGGCGTGCTGTACTACCTGACGCTCTGGTTTCCGGCGACCTTCCGCGGCCGTATTACGTCGATGCTGTTCCTGGCTTCGGCATTTGCCGGATTGATCGGTGCGCCGGTATCGGGATTGATTCTGGGTCACATGGAAGGCGTCATGGGTGTGCGCGGCTGGCACTGGCTATTCATGCTCGGCGGCCTGCCTTGTATCGGGCTGGGCCTGATCGTGCTGCGCCAGCTCAGGGACAAAATCGAAGACGCCAACTGGCTCAACGCTGCGGAAAAAGATCTTCTGCGCAAGCGGATCGCGCACCACAATCCAACTGCACACACATCGTCGCTAATGAGCGCCATCCGGACCCCCGGGTTTCTGATGCTGGGTGTAGTGTATTTCCTGATTCAGGTCGGATCGTACGGGCTTAATTTCTGGGCGCCACACCTGATTCGCAGTGCCGGAACAGAAAGTCCATCCATTATCGGTTTGCTGACAGCAGTGCCTTATATTTGCGGCGCGATTGCCATGGTGCTGGTGGGGCGCTTGTCTGACGCAAGCGGCGAACGCCGTAAGTTTGTGATCGGCCTGATGCTGCTGGCAAGTGTCGGATTTTCTACCGCCGGCATGTTCGACAAACAGACCTTTCTGCTGATCATTGCGCTGGGAATCATGGGTGCCGGCGTGGTCGCGGCTATTCCCGCATTCTGGGCGCTCCCGCCGAAACTGCTGACAGGTGCCGGCGCCGCGGGCGGTATCGCGTTGATCAATACGCTGGGGCAACTGGGCGGCGTTGTCAGCCCGGTCATGGTGGGGCGGATCAAGGATTTGACCGGCAGTACCACCCTGGCGCTATATGTAATCGGCGGCATGACCCTGTTGTGTGCATTGATTTTGGGTTATGCAATGCCGGCACAACTAACGAAAAAAGACCATTAAAACCGTTGGGTCCATTAAAACTATTAAAAAAATCCGGATACAGCGGTAGAACCATCCCGACCTAAATGTCGAAAACCTCCTCGGTATGAAATGCGCTGCCTGAATTTTCAGGCAGCCAATGCGGTTGCGCCTGGCCCAACTGCCACCGAGCTATTCTACGAGGGCAAGCCGCAGGAAGTGGTTGACCGACTGGCAAAACTGGCACCGCTAGAACGCTTGGGAACACCTTCGGACATTGCCGATGCTGTTGCGTTTCTCGCCGGGCCGGATGGAGGATGGGTCAACGGTCAAGTATTGCGCGCTAATGGTGGGATTATTTGATTCTCCATATTTTGTGACACAGTAAGATTAAACAGAAAACAATGTGCACAAGCAGATTGGGCTTTCGCCCCGGGTCCCCCCTATGGCAGACTAACTGTCGTGTCTCTTTTTTGAACTGTATCTCCATATCCGGTACCTGAAGCAGTGTTCGGTTCCGTTTTTTTCTTCATTTTTAACGTCTTTTCCGAGAGCGGGGATTGGGTGTTACGGGTGGAGCGTAGCGGAACCCGTCCGCTCAAGATGTCCGGTTTAGTTTTTTTGTTCGTATCGAAAAGACGCACACGTCGTTATTGGCTTGGGGCGGAACTGGTTGTCGTCTCTACAATTGATTCAATACTTAGAGGCAACAATGACAGCGCAACATTCTGAAGCATTTATCGAACAAGCCTTGGTTAAGGTATTGTCACGGGGTGACCGTACGATCAAGTCGATCGCGGCCGACTTGAACATGAATTACCATACCTTAAAAAACTGGATGAAAAATAAGTCTGTAATCAAGAGCAGTGTGGCGGTGGCCAAAGAGAAGCGCCCCCAGGAGTGGACTGCCACTGAGCAGTTGACTGCCCTGCAGGAAACCCATGGCTTGTCCGATGAAGCTATACAGGCATGGTGCCGCGAACGTGGCATATTCGCCCATCATCTGGCAATCTGGAAAGCCGGCTTTTGCGCGGAGGGCAAAGAGCCCGCATCGGGAGCCCGCGAAGTGCGGACGCTGAAAGACGAGATCGCGAAGCTTAAGCGCGATGGTGCGCGCAAAGACAAGGCATTGGCGGAGGCAGCTGCGTTACTGATTCTGCAAAAAAAGTTCCACGCGCTGTGGGAGGACGAGGAGTAATGACCTCCCTTCCAGAGCGCGACCAGGT
>PKWO01000409.1 GCA_003132085.1 Oxalobacteraceae bacterium
TCTACGTGATGGATCGCGGCTATATCGATTTCGCACGTCTTCATGGGCTGCATTTGGCGCACGCGTCGTTCGTAACCCGCGCCAAATCGAATATGCGAAGCCGCCGCGTCTAACCGCCCAGCCTCCCCAGGTTTTGCACGCTCTCGTTTGCCCTGCGGTCACGATCACCGAAATACGCAAATTTTCATTCCGGGGTATTATCTACGCCGACAAATGCACCGCTTCGCGCGCCTCTGCGCCTGTGCGGTTAAGCTTGATCTGACATGAAAAGAAAGATTGACAATGACAATTGCTAAAGGGTATTCCGCTTCGGACGCCAAGGCAAAGCTGCAGCCGTATAGCTTTGAACGCCGCGCCCCGCGTCAGGATGACGTTTCAATCGACATCAAATATTGCGGCGTTTGCCACTCTGACATCCACCAGGCGCGCGACGAATGGGGTGGCTCGATCTTCCCGATGGTGCCGGGACACGAAATCGCCGGCATCGTCACGGCGGTGGGCAGCAAGGTCAGCAAGTTTAAGGTGGGCGACCATGTCGGCGTCGGCTGCTTCGTCGATTCCTGCACCAAATGTGCCACGCGCAACGTAGATCTTGAGCAATACATGCCGGGCCTGGTGCAAACCTATAACGGCATTGAAGCGGACGGCGTGACGCCGACCATGGGCGGATATTCCGACCATATCGTCGTCAAGGAAGGGTATGTGCTGTCGATTCCTGAAAACCTTCCGCTTGATGCAGCCGCGCCACTGCTGTGCGCAGGCATCACGCTTTTCTCGCCGCTGAAGCATTGGAAGGCCGGCCCGGGCAAGAAAGTCGCCATCATCGGTTTGGGCGGACTGGGTCACATGGGCGTCAAGATCGCGCACGCCATGGGAGCCGACGTCACAGTGCTTAGCCAGTCGCTCTCGAAGCAGGAAGATGGTCTGCGCTTTGGCGCCGCCAGCTACTATGCTACCAACGACCCCAAGACCTTTGAGGTCTTGCAGGGCCAGTTCGACCTGATCATCAATACGGTCGGCGCCAGCATCGATTGGAACGGCTACCTGAATCTTCTCAAGGTCGATGGCACCATGACCTTGGTCGGTGTGCCGGACGCGGTTGTTCCGCCTGTGAATCCCTTCGTGCTGATCGGCAGCCGTCGTAACTTGGCTGGCTCGATGATTGGTTCGATCAAGGAAACACAAGAGATGCTCGACTTCTGCGGCAAGCACAATATCGTGGCGGATATCGAAATTATCCCGATCCAGGCCATCAACGAGGCGTATGATCGGGTTGTTAAAAGCGACGTGCGTTACCGATTCGTGATTGACATGGCGTCGCTCGCTTAAAAAAAGGAGCACAAGCGGGTGGCCGTTTGGCTGGGTATTTGCACCTCGACAAGCTGCGCCATCCCGCAAATTTTCCTTTTTCTTATCCAAGGCAATTATTTTACCAACCAGCCCATCGCTGTGCTTGAAAACAGCCCTGTCTACACTTCGCTACATATATTATCGGTGTCTGTTTTCGAGCACCCCCTTGCCGGCAACGGGAGCAGCGGGATACAAGCAAGAATCTACAAGCAAGAATCTACAAGCAAGAATCGTTGCGGTCGCCCAAAGCCACCGCACCCACTAAATTGACATTTGATGAATGACCGATTTCGAGACCCGTTCAAAGATCTTCGGAAGGCGGCGTGACGCGTTGCGTTAGCATACCAAAAGGCATCGTCCGAAATTTTTCGTGCTGCTGCTCTTCCGCAAACAGACCGAGCGATGGCTTGACCAAATCGCTCCGACTGATAATACCAACAAGCCGACGTGACTGCGCGTCAATCACGACCGGCAGCCGTTCAAGGCCATGCACCGCAAGCCGCGTCGCGATATTCCGACAGGTTTCATTGGGCAGTGCCATAATCGGCACGTTGGCGCCGAACAAATCAATCACGCGTTCACAGGTCGGACTATGTTGTTTCGCAAGAAGCGTTTCGCGGTCGATCATGCCAATGTAAGCGCCGCCCCGGACCACCGGAAACGCACGATGGAACTGCTCCGATCCGAAATGGGTGTTCAATGCGTCGACGATCATTGTATCGCCTTCGATCACTTGCACATTGCGCGTCATTACTTCGTCGACATTGTGACGTTCGAGTGGATCGATCCCGTATTCGCGATAAATATGATATCCCCGCCGCGCGATTTTTTCAGTGAGAATGGAGCGCGGCATCGTCAGCACCGTAAAACCGTATGCCACGGCTGACGCTGCAAGCAAAGGTAATAACGCGTTTGCATCCTGCGTCAGTTCAAACGCAAATATCACCGACATGACCGGTGCGCGCATCATCCCGCCCAGGGTCGCCGCCATGAAAACCAAAGGCCATAATGCCGGATGGCCGCCGGGCATAAACGGCCCCAGCACAACGCCGAGACCAGCGCCCATCATCAGGAGCGGCGCCAAGACGCCCCCCGAGGTACCGGAACCAAGGGCAATCACCCACATCACCGATTTACACAGCAGAAGAGCAAGCACGGTTTCAAGCGCGAGATGATTTTGCAGCAAATCGGCAATCACGTCATAGCCGACACCGAGTGCGCGCGGCTGCAAATAGCCGCCGATGCCGACAGCCAATCCGCCCAGCGCCGGCCACCACATCCAGTGAACCGGCAACTTGCCGAATAGATCTTCGACTTTGTAAAGCGATGTCGACAAGGTTCATGACAACGCACCGCTTGCCACACCCGCAATGACACATGATAAAAGATCGAGCGGACCGACCGGCAGCGTTTGTAATGGAAATAATGGCCCTGCATCAAGCAGGAGCGGGCGCGCGAATCCGGCTACTGCACAAGCGATGGCAACCGGCAGCAAACTGCGTGGACGCAGTTCGAATAGCAGCAACTCAACAGCCAGAAGCACCGCTGCAATTGGCGTGCCAAACACTGCAGTCATCCCCGCCACTGCACCTGCGACCAGCAGTGTTTTCCGCTCAGCGCCGGTGATATGGAAAAATTGCCCGATCAGAGAGCCAATTGCGCCGCCCGTCATGATGATCGGACCCTCGGCCCCAAATGGCCCCCCGCTACCAATGGCGATGCCTGACGAAAGCGGTTTAAGTATCGCGACCTTCGGCGACATTTTGCTTTTCCGGAAAAGGATTGCTTCGATCGCTTCGGGAATGCCGTGCCCGCGAATTTGCTCCGAACCGAAACGTGCAATGAGTCCGATAATCAAGCCACCGATAACCGGCACAACAATAACCCATAGACCTAGAGTATTTGCGGCAGGCGAACGCGCCGCATCCGAGAATGTCTGAAAGAAGAACAAATTGGTGAAGAAGCGAATCAGATGAAGTAAAAGATAAGCAGTAACCGTACTGAGCCCACCGATGACAGCGGCTATTGCAGCCATGCGTAACAATCTTGAATCGACCGCAAAATCTCTGCGGGCATCGTCTTTATGCATTTCCACCTCTAAAAATTAATCAATGGGATCGGAAATACACCGTTCAGAGATCGAAGCTCGGTGCGATGCAATGCCGCCAGTTGGCTCAAAACGCGTTCGCCTTCTTCGAGTAGCCGAACTTCGACTTGGCGCTTATCGCCATCGCTTTGCCGCCGCTGCACTAGACCATTTTCTTCACAGCGGGAGATTAAGGCCACCACACCGTGCGGCTTCGCTTGCAAACGCTCGGCCAGTTCGCCAACGGTTGCAAAATCCCTGTCTGGGTAACCTTTAATGTGCAGTAAAAGGAGGTATTGCAGAGGCGTTATTCCGTAAGTCTGTACGATATTCTCCGAGAACCGCTCGAAGCGACGTAACTGGAAGCGAAATTCGGATAGCGCCTCAAATTCCTTCTTGGAAAGAACATCCATATCAGGAAGACTCATGAAAGATTTCGAATTAATTCGTATTGAAACAATATGCGCTAACTATATCACGTTATGATATATATGATTGAAAGCCATATCCAACGCAAGCTGCCATCTTGCGGCAGATTTCTCGACATCGAAAAAGGCGTTCTTTCAATGAGCGCTATAGAGAGTTTTGATATGGCGAAAGCCAGAAAATAGGCCGTGGGACGAATAATTGTCTTGATCTTGCGAACGTCGAACGTCGGGCCGATAAAGTTTTAGCCCAGCCGAACCGCTCACTTCCGGTTCGGAACGGCTTACGCCGTTCAAGTCCGCCCGCTGCGCGCCCGAATCCGCGCGCGCCATTCGCCCAGGGCGGTCAGCGCGCCCTGAAATTCGCGCTCGATCAAATCGGCTTCGGCGTGCGTGATCACGCCATCCATCAACGCCTCCGAAACGGCCTCGGCCACGCTGCCGACCTGGCTCATCACCCGGCATACGGTCTGCGATAAGTCGTCGCCGCTGACGCTCTCCGGCTCCGGCACGACAAACGCAGCCATGCCGTGCCGGCCCAGCAGCGCATGCAACGGCAGCAGCGCATCCTTCACATTGGCTTGCCGGCACAGGTCGACGATCTGCGACAACTCTTCAAATGACGGATAGTGCGACTCGATGCCGGGGGCCAATTTATTGCGCAGCACATTGGCGGATATGCCCATGCGCTGCGCCAACGCCTCCAGCCCGCCCGGATATGCGCGGGCGACCTTGTAGAGCGCGTCGTGCTGATTCATGTCTGAATACTTGCGGGTCATGGTGAATTCTTCCATTTATTACCGATGCGGTTCGCGCATTCGATCGCTATGCTTGTATCAACCGGAAGATCAACGTACAGCCGAATTGTACCTAAATTGGCAACCGGAATAATAATAGCCTAACCGTCAGACCATGGGGGAAACCGATGAAATTCATCAAGACAGCGTTGCTAATCCTGCTTCTGTGCGGGCCGGCGATCGAATCGGCGCATGCCGGCATTCATCTCGGCAGCGCCGGCCGCAGCGGCGCTTCGCATGCGTTCAAAGGCGGATTCTCGTCGCAGAAGAGCGCTGCCATCAGCCGCGATGCGGCCGACCTCACCCCCAAAAAGTCTTCATTCGGATCATTCGGCGCCGCCGCCAACGCAGCCCCGCCCTCCCCGGCAGCACCGGCGCCAAGCTCCGCGCTGTCGAAAGACCTGAACGCGGCGACGGCCAACGCCGGCGCATTGAAAACATTCGACGCCAGAAACCAGGCCGCCGCTCGGCCCGCCCCTGCAGACGGGCTCTCCGCAGCGGGCGCCGGGTTCTCGGCAGCGGGCACCGGCCCGCAAGGGGCTTCTGTGGCCGGCCCGGCGTACGCGCAGAGCCCGATGCCGCAAACCGTCATTGTCCAGCGTGGCGGCGGCTTTTTCTCCAGCCCGTTCGTGTGGTTCATGCTGGGCCAATCGATGGCCGGCCATGACCGCGAGCGGGTCGTCTATGAGCGCGCCGGCAACCCGGCCGGCAGCGATGCCGACAGTCCGGGCGTCGCCGCCGACAACGCAGTTTCGTTGGCGCCGCCGGCGCAGAAGGAATCGTTCGGCGCGTCGCTGCTGCGCGTGGTGCTGTGGCTGACGATTGCCGCGGCCATCGGCGGCGGAATCCTCTACGCGCTTGCCAGGCGCGCCGCGCGCATCGCCAAGGGCAGCGCACATTATTCACTGGGAAAGGGTTGACATGAGCTGGAACGATGCATGCAAGTATGTGCGCGGGGTCGCCGCCAAACACGGAATCGACGCCGCCAAAGAGGCACGGCGCGAAGATGAAGGCTTGCCGATGGGAGCGCGCATCGGCAGCCTGATCACGATGCAAAAGGCGCCGTTCATTCGGGCCGAGTGCAACGGCTCGCTGGTGATGATGCCCGACGATGGTGACACCCTGATCCGGGCCATCAGCCGGGTCAATCTGGATCTTTCCGGCAGCTTGTACCGCTACTATTTGCATACCGGGGATGACGATTCCCCTGAAAAATACCTGCAGGTGCTGCAGGATGCAAGCGGAGCAATAGCCGAGATCCTGTATTGCACGCAGTTGACGCGCATCGTTCCGGAAAGCGCGGAGGAGCAGGACGCGTTCATGGGCTTGTCCGGTTCCGGGCTGGGCGATAAATCCTATACGCTGTGGCGCACCCAACTGGCCGAGCTCGGTGTCGATGAGGCCGAGCTCGGCATCATCTTCGGCGAGCGCGACCGGATCGACTACCGGCGCGATGCCGGCGACCCGGCGCTCGACTTCATCGCCCCGTATGCCGGCATCGAGACGCGCGTCGACGACGCCGGCGGCCTGCACGGCCTGGAGCAGCAATTGTATTTCATGCCCTACGTCAGAGACCTCAACGGCAGTCTTGAGTATCTGCTGATCACCACCGCAATCGTCAAGAGCCGCGACGGCGATGCGTCACGTAGAGCCATTCACGTCGATTTCATGATCGGCATACCGCTTGAACCGGAGCGGATACTGATTCAGTAGGAAGCAGGTGTCGGTAAAGAAGCAGTCGGCAGTCATCACTCAACGTCGTATTTACACAAAGGAAGCTAACATGAGTAACGCAAGCGGTTGGGGCCTGACGGCTCGTTTGATTTCGAAACATTTTGGCGTGCTGGGCGATAAGGTATCCGAGGCGATCGCCAGTTTCGATCCGGAAACCGCGACCGAAGCGGATCGCGACCGGCTGGCAGACGCCCTCAGGGACGTCGCCCAAAAACTGGCGGCAGCACGCGCGTCGTTCGACAAAGAGCACGCCGATGTCGAGACATTGCGCGCACTGATCGCGAATGACGAAAAAGCATCCGAAACATTGACGGAGCGGCTCGCCGCCGGCAAGATATCGGAAGCCACGATCAATTTGTTTTGCGATGAACTGGAAGCGAACAAGGCCAGGTTGCCGCTGGAAATTCAGCAGCAGGCCGACGCCCGGACTTATATGGAAGAATTGCAAAAAATCGTCGATGCCTTCTCCAAGCAACTGGCCGACTTCGATAGCGCCGCCAAAAAAGCGCTGCAAACGCTGGCCACCGCCGGCGCGCAAAAGGAATTGCAGGCGATCCGTTCCGAGCGGCAGAGCCAGCTTGCCGGCCTCTCCGGCCTGCAAGGCCATTCCACCGCGTTGGACGCCCTCACCCGGCGCGCGCAATCGGTCAGCAATGAAGCGGCCGGCATGAAGATCGTTGCCGACATCAATCAAAAACCAATCGACCAGGCCGCCGAAATCGACGCCATCAGGAAATCGGTGGCCCAGCCCGATACCCAAGGCGAGACGGCGCTGGAACGGCTGCAGCGCTTGTCCGGAAGATCGGCTGCGGCAGTGGCGGCGGCAGTAACTGCGTAATAGACCGGAACCGGACGCGCATCGCTGCCATGCGGGGGGCGATGCGCGTATACTGGCCGAACCGAACCGACCACTGGAACCGCCATGACCTATGAAGAGTACCTGGACGAAGTCACGACGCTGATCACCGAAAAATACGACGTCACCGACGCGGCGGCGATCAAGATGGTGATGGACGCGCAAGCCNNGCAAGATGCGAAGGCCGTGTTCGCCCAACAAAAAAAACCTTCGCGCCGTCAACCTTAATACGCGTGCTCAAGTTTGAGGGGACGAAGTTTCGCAACATGCATTGACCCCGACTGGGTGAAATTTACCATCGCGTTTATTTTTTCATCGACAGGAAGCGAGGATCGACATGTTGCTGACAAATTTCAAACACGTGCACATGGATGTCAACGGTGTCACGATCAATCTTCGCCACGGCGGCAGTGGGCCGCCGCTGCTGTTGCTGCACGGTTACCCGCAAACCCATGTAACCTGGCATGCGGTCGCCGGCGAACTGGCCAAGCACTACACTATCGTGATGCCCGACTTGCGCGGCTACGGGCACTCTTCCAAGCCGGCGGGTTTGCCGGATCACAGCAATTATTCCAAACGCACGATGGCGCTGGACATGGTCGAGGTAATGCGCACGCTCGGATATGATTCGTTTTATCTGTGCGGGCACGACCGCGGCGGACGCGTGTCGCATCGTCTGGCGCTAGACTATCCGCAGGCCGTAAAGAAATTGATGGTCATCGATATTTCGCCGACCCGCACCATGTACGACGAAACCGACCAGGCGTTCGCAACCCTCTACTATCACTGGTTCTTCCTGATTCAGCCAACGCCGCTGCCGGAAACCCTGATCGGCGGCAATGCGCGTTTCTACCTGAAATACACGCTGGGCGGGTGGGGTTCCGCCGGAACCTCGTTTTTCGATCCCCATGCACTGGCTGAGTACGAACGCTGCTTTTGCACGCCGGAGGCGATCCATGCCGCGTGCGAAGACTATCGCGCCTCGGCGACGATCGATCTGGAACATGACCTCAGCGACGACGCCGGCGGCATCGCCTGTCCGGTCCACGTGCTGTGGGGCGAACGCGGCGTCGTCGGCCGCCTGTTTCATCCGATCGAGGATTGGCAGGAAAAGTGCAGCATGACGGTGACCGGCAATTCGCTGCCGGCCGGACACTTCATTCCCGAAGAGGTGCCCGGCCTTTTAC
>PKWO01000480.1 GCA_003132085.1 Oxalobacteraceae bacterium
GCCGACCAGGGTGCCGACCTTGGGCCAGTTTATTGTTGTTGATGCTGGATAGGTATAAGTCACGCCAGGGATCGGGAAACCGCCGGTATCGGCTCCCGAGATGTAAGGGCGCATATTCGGCCCGGTCCACGGCGCGCAGTTCTTCATGCCGTCGCGCACAGTGCAGACCCAATATTGATTGCCGCCACCGGTGCCGGCGCCATTATTGTAGAGGCCGCCATCGCCGCGCCGATAGATCACTTCGGACAAGTTGGTGTCATTGGCGTGACCGACCGATAGCACACTGAATACACCCGCGCCTGGGGTTCCATTATTCGGAATCAGGCCGTTAGTGTCCGCGCTGACGGTCAACCCGACGGTCACGGTATTGAATTTCGCAGTCGTGGGCTTCGGCAGGCTAATCGTCGGGGGTTGCCAAATAGTCGATGTCAAATCTTCCATCAAACGGCAATCGAAGCCGTCGGCACCCAGGGAATAACAGATTTCCGCATGGCCTTCGAAGGTCATCAAGTAGTCGGTATAGCCATCACCATTCAAGTCGCCCAGCGAGGTGCCGCCGGGCTCCGTGCCTTTCGACTCGCGCACCATATAACGCGAAATCACCGTGTTGACCGGTACGCTACCGTTGCTCCAGATAAATTGATTGGTCGCCCCGGGTAGATAATTTCCCGTACCGTAAGGCCCGCCATTGAGGTTAAAGGGAGAACCAACCAGCAGGGCGTAACCGCCATTGCTATACACCGACGCATTATTCTCGGCAATATTGGTTGCCGGATACGTTGTCACCGCATTGTTGGCGACCGCTGCAAACAAAAAGGAGTTGGTGTAATAACCGAAGTCTGACAGGTGTTCGTTGCGTTGCGTGATGATGCTGGTTTGCCCGGAGCCCAGGAAGTCGCCAATATAGCTGCGCTGCCCCAAGGCGCTCATAATCGTATTGGCAGTCATCCTGGTGGGTAAGTTCGGGTTAGCTCCCACAAAATGCGGGTATACGCCAAGCGCCGCTGCAGTCAATGGCAACGGTGTAGTGCCAGTGGCGTAATTCATGGTTGACGTCAAACCGGAATACAGGCTGCAACTCCAGTTCCAATTGTCAGTTCCGTCGGTGGCGGCGACGTATGCACAACGCTGATTCACTTGACCGGCGAAATCGATCGGGTCGGAGATAAGGAGGTCTGAACGACCGTTGGCCTGCGTCCCCAGAAACATCATCTGTTGCGGCGGTGGAGCTGCGTCACCGCTATCGCAGGGCGTCCCTGTCGGGTCGTATACGGCAGCCCAAGCTGCACACGCATTAAAGGCGGTCGGATTCGGTTGCGGCGGTGCAAACGCTTTGCAGTCGAATGTTCCACCGCCTGCAGTCAGCCGCGACAGACATACATAGACACTGTTGGTGCCACCAGAAATTGGATTGCCGGCTCCGTCGGTACGGGTTTGATCAAAGAATGCAAAGTCTGCTTTGCCATCGCCATCAAAATCCCCGATCACAACTGGACCATTGAATACACCCAACGGCGGCACCGAGGGATCGCCTGAAACAGCGATCGTATTCGGCACCCCAAAATCCAGTTGGCTTGGTAGGTTTGCATTGGTTGCGTACGGCAGATCGATGCGGTCGAATCCGTTCTGACCCGCATTGACGGTGTAGATATGCAAACCACCTGCCCCACCCAACGCACCCTCGCCATGATCGGCTGTCAGGATGCGTTGCTTGCCATCGCCGACAAAGTCGCCGGTGATTAGCGAGCCCATGATTTGCTGGTAATCAGTACCGCCATTCAGCACTGGACTCCCTACGACCTTAAGGGTTCCCGCGCCCCAATCCCCCGCAGGAGCATTAGTCGTCATTAGCCCGTGAGAAACGAAACTATTGCTGCTACCGTCATTCGCGTTGCCCCAGCTGAAGTTGGTCGCCGGCAGGCAGGCCGTAGTGTTACTTACACAAACCTGGATGCTGCTCAACAGGCTGCGCTGGCTGGTGGCACTGGTGCAGTAACTCAGCGTGGTGGTTTGCGCGGCCGTGCCGCCGCTGCCGTTGGCGCCGTCGGTGAAGGTGGCGATGGTCTTCAGGCGATGCCGCATGTCTACCCGCGCGCCGGCCAGGTATTCGATATCGGCGTCGCCCACCGGCGCGTTGTTGGCCGGGCAATTGGATGTGGCAGGCGTTACGGCATTACGGGATTCATAGGCGAAGTTGACGTGGTTGTACTGGGAGGTGTTATTGCCGTAGCTGATGCTTTGCAGCAAATGCTCGCCGGTGACGTTGTCTTGGACATTGTAGTGGTACTGAATGGCGTTGCCGGCGCGGTCTAGCACTGCCGCCAAATCCCAGAATAGCGCCGGCTGACCGGTGGCGGGCGTGCCGTCCTGATTGTGCTTGCCGATCACTTGCACGGTGCTGTTGCCGGTGAAGGTCGCAGTATCGCCGTAGGTCATGGTTTGCCCAGCCTTGGTTTCGACTGTAAACGCAGGCTGGCCGCCGACTCCGCTGATCTCGGTGATGCGCGCGAAGTTGTCGAGTTCGGTGCGGTAGGTCGCGCCGATGGTGCCGTAGGTGCCGCTCGCCAGTAACAGCCGCACGCCATCCAGGCACAGCGCATCGCTACTATTGAGATTGATCGGGCCGGCATAGCCGTCTTGCGCCAGCGTGCGCACGCAGCGGTGGATGCCGGAGCCACCCGCCAGCGACCACCCGAAGCCGGCAATGCCGTTGCCGGCCAAACTGCTGTAGTTCAAGGCCAAGGTCGGCGCCAACCCAGCCGTGCCGGGCGGCACCGCGATTGGAATGCTATAGGTTGCCGCGCCGTTGTTGCCGACGGCGAGACTTCCCGGCAGGCTGCCGGCGTCGGCGTTGCTCAAATATGGCGGCGTGATAGTCACCGGAATCGGGGTCGCCGACATGGCCGTCAACGGACCGCCGGCGGTGCCGGCCACCACGATCGTGGCAACCGCCGATTGCGCCTGGAACACGCCG
>PKWO01000310.1 GCA_003132085.1 Oxalobacteraceae bacterium
TCTGGCGTCCCTGTTGGCCGGCGGACTGATCACGGCTGTCTATCTGATCCTGGCACCGTTTATCGTCCCTATCGCTTGGGCGCTTGTGCTGGCGCACGTCACTTGGCCGGTGCATCGGTGGTTGCGAAGCGCGACGGGATGGCGATCTACAGTTTGTGCGCTGGTGATGNNGGTGGCGTGCCTGGGTATCGCACTTTTGCTGCCTTTGCTGTACCTGATCGTGATCATAGAAGATAACCTCATCGCGAGTTACCGTACCGTTGCAGTATATTTGAGTCAGGGAACCGATTTGTTGCCTGATTTCATTGTGCGCATCCCATGGCTGGGCGAGGAGTTGCAGACATGGGTGAGCATGCACATGGCTACTCCCGCAGCATTGAACCAGCAATTGACACTGTGGATGAGACTGGGGCTTGGTCAATTACTCAATCTCTTCGGGGGGATCGGGCACAACGCGGCGAAACTGGCGTTTACGCTGGCCACGCTATTCGTCTTCTACCGGGATGGAGAGACGATCTTGCATCGCGTGCTTTTGGTACTGCGCAGTCTGTTGGGTGCGCGCACCGATGTCTACCTGCATATCGCAGGCGACATGAACCGGGCGGCCGTGCTCGGCGTGATCCTGGCGGCCCTGGTGCAAGGTAGTATTGCGAGCGCCGGATTCTGGGTGGTCGGCGTTGGGGTGCCGGTCCTGCTAGGGGCATTGACTGCGGTCGCCTCGATCATACCGTTGGTCGGCACCTTTCTGATTTGGGGCCCAATCTGTATGTGGCTGCTGATAAACGGCCAACCCTGGCACGCGTTGGGACTGCTTGCGTGGGGCTGCTTGTTGATCCACCCGGCCGACAATCTGATTCGCCCGCTAATGATCAGCAGCGCAGTGCGGGTTCCATTCCTGCTCGTCATGTTCGGCGTGTTTGGAGGTATCGCGGCGTTTGGTCTAATCGGCCTATTTCTCGGCCCAATAATTCTGGCGGTCGCCCTTGCGGCCTGGAACGAGTGGGTTCGGTCGGTCGGCGCGATGTCGGACTCGGCAGGGCAATAACGCCGCCGAAACGATCGAACTTCCATTTATTCCGGGTCAACTTCTACCTGATGCAGTCAGGCGGTGCTCAACATGCTCGGCAATCGCCAGCGATGCAGTTAATCCCGGAGATTCGATTCCGTACAGATTGATCAAGCCCGGGATGCCATGCAGAGTGCGATCGTCGATGCGAAAATCCGCCGCCGGGTCCGTGCGCGACGCCAACTTTGGCCGGATTCCGGCGTAGTCCGGATCAAGCGTGCCGTCGCCAAGCGCGGGCCAATATTTGCGAATCTCCGCGTAGAAAGACTCAGCTCTTTGCGGGTCGACTTCGTATTGAATCTCGGACACCCATTCCACATCCGGGCCAAATCGCGGCCTTCCCGCAAGGTCAAGCGTCAGATGCACGCCGAGCCCGCCGGTTTCGGGTATCGGATAAATCAGATGCGAAAAATCGGCGTGACCGCGATATGAAAAGTAGCTTCCTTTTGCATAGAAAATCGGAGGAATGGTTTGCTTTGGAAAACCGGACAGCAGCGATGCGACATTCTGCGCCTGTAATCCGGCGCAATTAACGACGGTGCTTGCCATCCATTCTTCATCGGTACCGCTCACGCGCAAGACAATGCCGTCAGGCGTAACCGCCCCACCTTCAAGATCTGAATGGAATGCGAATATCGCCCCGGCGTTCTCGGCGTCGCCCTGCAGCGACAACATGAGTGCGTGACTGTCTATAATGCCCGTACTCGGTGACAGCAGCGCAGCGACGCAATGCATATCGGGTTCAAGTGCCCTCGCCTCCGCCGAGCTCAAAAACTGGAGATCGAGGACCCCATTGTTTTCCGCCTTTTCCCGCAGCGCATGCAGATCCGCTATTTGACTTGAGTCGGTAGCCACGATAAGTTTGCCGCAGCGACGATAAGGGATCGAGCGGCGATTGCAATACGCATAAAGCGTTTGTTTTCCGCGCACGCATAACCGCGCTTTCAACGAATCTCGCGGATAATAAATCCCGGCGTGAATCACTTCGCTATTGCGTGAACTGGTCCCGGTGCCGATTGCATTGCCTGCCTCAAGAACAATTACCGCACGCCCGCTTTGCGCAAGCCGGCTGGCCACCGCGAGACCCACCACGCCGGCGCCAATGACGACACAATCAATTCGCTCCATAACCGTCAGCCGAAGGAATTTAGAAAAGCCCCAATAACTTGAGCGCCAAAGGTAAGAGCAGCGCCGTCAGCACACCGGTCAGCCCCATCGCCAGTCCCGAAAACGCGCCGGTTTCTTCACTAACCTGAAATCCGCGCGCGGTACCGATGCCATGCGCGGTTACGCCAAGCGCAAAGCCGCGAATACTTTGATCGTCTATTTTCATCAGATTCAAAATGCCGCCGGACAGTGTCGCGCCCAGAATGCCGGTCGCGATGACCAACACAGCCGTCAACGACGGCAAGCCGCCGATTTTCTCCGCGATACCCATGGCGATCGGCATCGTCACCGACTTCGGCGCGATCGACATAATCGTCGGCAACGACGCGCCCAGCATCCACGCAATGCCCATCGCGGTCGCAATCGCCGCCGTGCTGCCCAACAAGGCGCCCACCAACAGCGCAAACCAGTCGCGCTTGAGCTTTGCCACTTGCTGATACAGCGGAATTGCCAATGCAACCGTCGCCGGCCCGAGCAGAAAATGCACAAACTGCGCACCGTCGAAATAGGTTTTGTACGATGTTCCGGTAACCGTCAGTATCGTCACCAGAATCGCGACGGCAATCGCAACCGGATTGGCCCAGGGGTTGAACTTGGTGCGCACGTGGATCGCATACGCCAACTGGTAAGCTAATAGTGTCGCAGTCAAGCCCAGCAACGGCGATGCCGCCAGATAAACCCAGATATCGGTCAGTTTCGGCGTCATTTTTGCAATCTGCGCACGACTGCTGCCGTCACAACAATCGAGACTACGGCGCTCACCACCAGCGCCATCGTAATCGGCAACCATTCAGCCGCGACACGCTGCGCATGGACCATGATTCCGACGCCGGCCGGCACAAACAATAAGGAAAAATGCTTGAGCATCGCCAGCGAAGTCGGGGCCAGCTTATGAGCGGCGTCTTTTTTGATTAATAAGTAAATGAACAGCATGATCATGCCGATGACCGGGCCGGGCACAGGCAGCGACAACGCGTAGGATAGTCCTTCGCCTATCGTCTGGAACACCAACAATGTCGCGAGCGTGGTAATCATCGTTTTTCGTCGGTAGTGGCAACGCCGAGTTATCGCGTGTCGATATCGGCAAGGGTTTCCCGCCCGCGTTGGGTGAGCGCGAATCCGCCATCCGGCACTTGAGGTTCAATATGCCCTTTCTTGCAGAGGAAGGTCGCGACTATCGTGTCCAGCGGAGCCTGGGGGCTGGCCGACACGGCGCGCAGGCCATCGATACACTCTTTGACAAACAACGTTTGTTGCCCTTTTTCGGTTAAGGCCAGACTTCCGTCTTTTGCATAGGCCACATATTTGAGGCCGCTGAGGCGCTTGGTATTGCGCGCCACGCAAGCCGACTGTCTGGCCGCCTTCTGCCCTTTGCCGATTTGCCCAAGAGCGTCATACTCATCTGTTGTCAAGCCTTCGTCCATCATTATTCCCATAAAAAGATCGCGTATTCTAACTCAGGCCTCATGGTACGCGCGCTGGTACCGGACGGCAACCATTGCGAATCGTCTTTGGCCTTTTCGGCACAACCCGGTTAAATTCGCATTTTCGAATTTACACTATAATGAGCTTAATGGTGATAGGGATCAGTTGCATGAGTCCGAAACCCGATTCATCCTTCGAACCGTCTGGCAATGCACGAAATCTGCCAAAGCAAGCAAAGCGCCTACTTCTATGCTATTCCTTTACGTCAAGATTCCGGTTGTGAAGGACGCGTTTGACCAGTTTCACCGGCTGGAAGACAATATCGACCAGATTCTCACAGAGAAGGGCGTCGGTTCGGTGGCGGGCTGGGGGGAATCTCTCGGTGACGCGCTGCCGGACGGATCTCGTCCGGTCGCTTTCACTCGAATCGACGTGGATGTCGCCGACATTGCCGCAGCGAGAGCGGTCTTGCAGGTAAGTCTTCCCACCCTCGGTGCGCCGACAGGCACCGAAATCCACTACACAATCGACCAACGAAACTTCAATGACGTATACAGGCAATCGGGGTGGCTGCTCGAGCAACCGGTCTTAGGCTAGCGTCACCGCCTCAGCGTCGATCGGAGATCGCGCCACGGCCGGCGCAGAGGAATAGTTGCTGAAGATCTTCCAACAGCAACCGCATCGGAGCTGCCAGCAAGACGGCAGACTCGCGTGCGGTCGAAGCGTCGGAAGCGTTCCAGTCGCGGCTTTCGGCCAGCCGGCGAAGGTCGTCGAGTTCGCACCGGACGTCTCCTCCGATGGCATCGGCGGCACAGGCGAGCGCCGCGCTTGCGATTTTGGCGGCCTCGTTCCATAAGCCATCGTCTTGCCGCTGCGAGACGGTGCGCAATACTCGATGCAGCAACGCAGTGTCTTGGAAGATTCGGCTTGTCAGTCTCGCTATGCTGCGGTGATGCCGTGCATCGATTGCCGGCCCGCTACGCCGAAAGAGGCGAGCCTCCCGATCCGCGTTACCTGCCAATACGGCAAGCCGGCTGAGCGCGCCACGTGCTGCCTTATCGGCGCCCTCAGACTCCGCTTCCGTGGGCCAAGCGCCCTCACTCGCTTGCTGCAGTCTGTTAGCCATGCGTCGCAGCAGCGACGCACATCCGGCATTGAGGCGGGCTGCTGCCCGGTATCTGGAGGACATCAACGCCATGGCCATCGCGACACCAACGCCAATGGCGATTTGTATTACCCGTACAAGAGCCGCCTGCAATGCGGTATACCCGGCCAGCTTGCCGGCGGCCAAGATGATCAAAGCGGCTACCGCAGCGCTGCGTAGCCGGGGTGCGCCGGCGCTCGCGAATGCCAGTGCCGCGACAATCGACAGCGTCGTAATCAGCATGTTGGCGCCAAGGTGCTGAAAATACACGCCCAGCAGGCCGCACAGCACGCCGACCATCGTGCCGGATACACGATCCCAGCCGGCATCGAGCGTGCCGCCGGTATTCGGACGCATCACGATCAGCGTGCTCATCACAGCCCAGAATTGCTCGGGAAGGCCGGCCGCCGCCGATGCGAAATATGCGAGGACGACGGCCGCACCCAGTTGCAATCCATGACGTCGATGTTGATCGCTGATGGACAACCGGCGCAACGCACCGCTCGCCAATGAAACGAGACTCATGACCGCTGTCTTTCGCGCAACTTGGAAGCGGCCGCGGCATGCGGCGGCAACGCCCTCGCCTCGCCACCAAAGGCGTTACAGATGCTGCCAAGCGGAGCAAAACATGCGACCGGCAAGAAATCGAGCCGGATCAATTGGACGGTTCCATTGCGCGGGTATACTTTCCCGCGCGGGCCAAACCGTTCAGTTGGCAACGGTTAAAGAACGACTTCTGCGCGGCCGCCGCATTGCTTTCCTGTCCTCGCCAAGCGGCCAGCACGGGTGCCTGCAGCGCCCGTCCGTAAGAGAAGCTGACTTGCCACGGATGCGAGCCCAACAAATTGATGGCATTCAGATGGTCCGTGGCATCTTCAGCGCTCTGCCCGCCTGACAGGAATACGATCCCGGGAACCGCCGCCGGCACGTAGCGTCGCAAACAACGCAGCGTCGCTTCGGCTACCTGTTGCACGCTCGCCTGGCGGGAACACTTCTTGCCTGCAATCACCATGTTCGGCTTGAGCAACATGCCCTCAAACGCCACGCGATGGGCATCGAGCTCGGCAAACACCGCCTCAAGCACTTGCGACGTTACGCTCTCGCAACGTTCTATGTCGTGCGCGCCGTCCATCAGCACTTCCGGCTCCACGATGGGCACAATACCGGCTTCCTGGCACAACGCGGCGTAACGCGCCAGCCCGACTGCATTGGCATGGATCCCGTACGGCGTCGGCACATCACGCTCGTCAATTTCAATGACTGCGCGCCACTTGGCGAACTTTGCGCCCAGTTGTTTGTACTCTGCAAGACGTTCGCGCAAACCGTCCAGACCTTCGGTCACCTTGTCTCCGGGATACAGTGCCAACGCTTTGGCGCCTTGATCAACTTTGATTCCGGCGACCATGCCTCTGCCCGCCAGCACTTTGGCAAAAGGGATGCCATCCCGTGTGCTTTGACGCAGTGTTTCGTCGTACAAAATGACGCCGCCGATATACGCTTCAATGCCGTCGGTCGTAAAAAGAAGCTCACGGTAGCGCCGGCGGCTTTCTTCGGTGGACTCAAGCTGGATCGACTCAAAACGCTTCTTGATCGTGGGGCCGCTCTCGTCCGCCGCCAGGATACCTTTCTGTTCCGCAACGATAGCTTGTGCCACCGACTTCAGTTCGGCAATGTCCATGACCATCCCTTCCTTTGGCAATAAAAAGTTGCTCCGTCGAAATTTCGGGCAACTCGGGCAACGTTAACCTGCGCCGCTCACCGTACGCACCAGCCCAGACAGTATGAGTTGAACCGCAAAGAAGCACAAGGAGAGTGGAGTGGCCAGAGAGTGGCCGGAACCGCGGAGACCCTGCGCCGCCTCGCTCTCGCGGGGAAGACGCCGGGCAATCATCGTTCAGGCTAATATTTTTCATCCGGTATTTCCCCCTGACCGCGCATGATGCGCCGCCCACTCCTTGCCCTTCGCGATTGCGATCCGGATCGCCTTGCCTTCGTCCATGCCTTCGGCCAACAACGCATTGGCGATTTCAATCGCCTTCATGCGGGCGGCCGGATCCAGATGCGTCATCGCGGCCGGATAATGCGACGCGTTCCATGGCATATGGGCTCCGTCTATTTTGCGGACACGGTCGGCCGTGCCCTCGTGGTTCGGCTTCCGGTCGCAGCGGTGACTGCCGGTTGGCCTGGTAGCTTCGGTTTCACGGGTGGCTTGGCGGCGCGTGTCTTTGCCAGCCCNNACTGTCGCCTTTTTTTCTGTGATTTTGTCGGATGCCGAGGTTTTCGCCGCAACGCCGACTAACCGCGAAGCCGCTGCACCCTTTCTTCCGGCGGGTCGGCGGCGGGCTGTCGGCAGCGGTTGCACGCGCTGTTTAAGTTCTGCATAGGCGCCCAGAAAATCTTCCGCCAATTGGCGCGCATCGGGCACCGCGCATCGCGCCACGGTGAAGCCGACGCAAAGGTCGTCGCAGTAACTCAGCAGCGTGATGTTGAGACCGATGCCATGTTCGACAATCGACAGCGGCCAGTAGCCGCTCATGCGCAAGCCATCGACATAGAGCGGCACAGGCGGGCCCGGCACATTGGAAATCAGCACGTTGGCCAGCAACGGCAGCGTATTGACGACGCTGGTGCGACCATACAGCGACGTCAATGCACCGAGTATCCAGGGTACGCCGATCAGCGGGAAATCCGTCGGGATGATTGATTTGGCGCGCCGTGCGACCGCTTTTGTGGCGCTAGCCGAATCGCGAATCGCCCGCAAACGCTTGTGCGGATCGGCGATATTGCTCGCCAGACTCACCAGGCTAAGCGTGGCCTGCGTGCGAAAATCCGTATTGCCGTGCTCGCGCAACGATATGGGCATCGAGGCAATCAGCGACTTGCGCGGAATCGATCCATTGCGTTTCAGGTAACGTCGCAAGGCGCCGCTGCATAGCGCCAACACAACGTCATTGACGGTTGCCTGGTTGGCCGCGGCAATCGCCTTGAGTCCGGCGAATGGGACTGCCGTCGTGGCAAAACCGCGTTCGGGGGTAATGGCCACGTTCAGCATCGTGTGCGGACCGAACGAGATGCTGCGTCGCAATTCGCTGAAATTCGTTGCGTCCGCGGCTCCTGCTCCTGCTCCTGCTC
>PKWO01000038.1:0-2346 GCA_003132085.1 Oxalobacteraceae bacterium
TGTTCCAGTTCTAGTAAGCGGCTCCCGCTTGGCGGTTCCTTGGTAAAAGTGTCCAGCGCAGCCGCAGCGAGATGACCCTTTTCTAAGGCCTCGACCAGCGCCGCTTCATCGATCAAGCCGCCGCGCGCGCAGTTAACAAGAATCGCACCGTGTTTCATTTTTTCCAGTCGCTCCGCGTTGAGCAGGTTCAATGTTGCATCCATCAGTGGAACGTGCAGAGAAACGATGTCTGAGGTTGCCAGCAAATCATCTAGATCGAGACGGCGGACCTGAAGTTGTCGTTCTTCGTCTGAGCGAAGTCCCAACACGTCGTAGTAGACGATATCGACTCCGAACGGCAGCAACATCTTGGCGACCTGCCGGCCGATGGCGCCGAAGCCGATGAGGCCGATTTTCTTCCCATGCAATTGATGATTGCGGCCGCGCGAATCCTCCTTCAACCATTCGCCCGCGCGAGTGCGGCGATCAAGCTCCACCAAGCGCCGAGACGCTGCTAACATCATCAGGATAGTATGTTCGGCTACTTGTACTGCATTGCCGCCGCTCAGTCGGGCCACTGCGATGCCGCGCGCTGCGCAAGTCTCCAAATCGATGTTATCCACGCCAGCGCCGAGCTTGTGCACCAAGCGCAGCTTCGCCGCCTTTTCAATCAGCGCGGTTCTGACGGGCGTAGCGAAAACGTAAACCGCATCGGCATCGGTGATGGTTGCCGCCTGGTCGGCAAAGTCGCGCGACACACTGTGAATTGCGGTCCAATCCGCCGGCAGATTCGTGTTAATCGCGTCGCGGATTGCGGGATGCAATTGATCGAGAAATCCTNNGTCCGTTCATAAGCACCCCAAAAAAAAGTCGTCATCAATTGGATCGCTGTGTCAGATGCGATACGTTCTTTACGATCATGTAGCACGCTAAACCTTCGACTCCGCCTTCACGCCCATAGCCGCTGTCCTTCACACCGCCAAAGGGTGTCTCTGCGACCGATGCCGTGAAGTGATTGATCGAAAGATTGCCCAGTTCGAGTTCCTCCACCAGACGGTGAGCTGTGGCGGCCGATTCGGTAAATGCGTATCCCGCCAGACCGTAAGGCAAGGAATTTGCGGCGCGAATGGCATCGTCGAGGTGTTGAAAGCGATTGATGATCGCGACCGGGCCAAACGGTTCTTCGGCGCTAATGCGTGCGTCCGGCGGAACATCTGCCAGCGCCGTCATCGGAAAGAAGAACCCGCGATCACCGATCCGCCCGCCGCCGCAGAGCAAACGTGCGCCCTTGGCGACTGCGTCGTCCACCAAAGCCTGAATCGACTCAAGTCGCCGACGGTTTGCCAGCGGCCCCATTTGATTGACAGGATCGAGGCCGTCCCCAATCTTTATGGTCCGAGCCTTGGCCACAAAGGCATTCGCAAATGCATCGGCTATCGATTCGTGTACGAGAAACCGCGTTGGGGCCACACAGACTTGCCCGGCGTTGCGCAGCTTGCTTTCGACCGAAAGCGAACCCGCCCAGCGCGGATCGGTGTCTTCGCAAACGATCACCGGAGCGTGGCCGCCTAGTTCCATCACGGCCGGCTTCATATATTTTCCAGCGAGAACCGCCAGCTGTTTGCCTACCACAGTGGAACCAGTAAAAGTGATCAAGCGTACCGCCGGATCTGCGATCAGATAGGCGGAGATTTCTGCCGGCTCACCAAAGACCAGGTTGAGCACGCCCGGTGGTAAACCTGCATCAGCGAATGCGCGGGCCATCAACACTGCCGCCGCCGGCGTTTCCTCCGGCGGCTTTAGTATGAGTGCGCAGCCTGCGGCCAACGCGCCGCCGATCTTGCGCGCCGGCGAACTCATTGGAAAATTCCACGGCGAAAATGCCGCCACAATTCCTATTGACTGCCGAAGCACGGTGTGACGCATGCCGACGCCACTTGGAATGACGCGGCCATAGGTGCGAAGACCTTCCGCCGCATCCCACTCGATTATTTCGCAACCGCGCAGCACTTCAAGACGTGCTTGCACGATAGGCTTTCCCTGATCGAGCGTCATTGCGACAGCAAAATCTTCGATGCGTTGGCGAATGAGTCGCACGGCCTCGATCATTATCTTGTAGCGCTCGGCGGGTGCGGTACGACGCCAAATGCGGTAACCCGATTCGGCCGCGCTGACTGCGGCAGCTAGGTCCTCCAAGCTCGCGCGTGGGATAGTACCGATGATGCTCTCGTCGAATGGATTGATGACCGCCCGTCCCTCGGCGCCGCGCTGCCATACGCCGCCGATAAAATGACAAATCTCCGGATAGCGCTGACTCAGCGCCATTACGATTCCCAACCCAAAAAATTCATACTCTTCCCCAAAAAA
>PKWO01000038.1:2368-2578 GCA_003132085.1 Oxalobacteraceae bacterium
CAATGCAAGCCCCAGCGAGATGGAAGCCATATGCGTGAATCCTATCGTGTTCAGCCCTTGCTATACAGCGATCTTTTTTCAGGCTACCATGAGAAAAACTAATACCTAATTTAAACTCTTCGGTACCTGTGATGCTGTGGTGGAGGCGGGCGATGCCGAATGGGACCCATCAGCCCATATCGCCCCCGCGAGCATCGGGTCGATCAGCGC
>PKWO01000529.1 GCA_003132085.1 Oxalobacteraceae bacterium
TCGACTCTCTCCGGGCGGCGCGTTGCACGCCGCGGTTCAGCTCGAGACGCCGCTGCAGATTCCAGGCGCCGTCAATGCCAACCACGCTTTGCTGGCCCAGCGTGCGGGATTCAAGGCGATTTACCTGTCGGGAGGCGGTGTGGCGTGCGTCGAAGCCGGCGCCGACATGGTGTTCCCCGAAGTCGTTACCGACTTGTCGATGTACCGGAAGTTCGCCGACGCGGTCAAGGTGCCGGTGCTCGCCAACATCACCGAATTCGGCAGCACTCCACTGTTCACGTTGGACGAACTGCGCGCCGCCGGGGTCGGCATCGCGCTGTATCCGCTGTCGGCGTTTCGCGCCGCCAAACAAGGCCGCCGAGAACGTGTACACCGCCTTGCGCCACGATGGTACGCGGCAGCAGGTGGTCGAGACCATGCAGACGCGCGCTGAACTCTACGGCCGCGTCGGGTATCACGCCTACGAGCAGCGGCTTGACGCCCTGTTCGCGACACAGCGGGCGCGCCGCTCATGAATCGGTCATTGGCAGCCGCGTGTCCGCATCGCCTGGGCGCAGACCAGGTCGTCATCGACCTGCGCCGGGCGGCTCGTCGGTCAAGCCGGTGCGACGCGTCGAATAATAGTTGCATACAAACGTATAATTGTGCATACTAACGACACTTTAATAAGTGATAGGGCAAGGCATGAGTAAGCCTGCTGCCAGGAAAAACAAGTTGCTACAAATTCTGTTACAAGCTAAGGAGAATTTACATGGGTGCTAAACAATCAGGCGTTACAAGCCAAAACGATGCTGGCGAATGGGACGTTATCGTCGTCGGTGCCGGCAATGCTGCTTTTGCCGCAGCGGTGTCGGCACGAGAGAACGGCGCGGCGCGCGTACTGGTGCTTGAAAAGGCACGGCGCGAAGATCGCGGTGGTAACACGCATTTCAGTGGCGGACTGCTGCGCTTTGCCTATGATAATGTTGACCAGGTACTCGAAGTATCGCCAGAGGCGAGCAAGCTCGAAGGCTTTATTGAAGGCATCGAACCCTATCCGGAATCGGCGTTCATGGCTGATTTGATGCGCATAACTAGTGATCGCGCTGACAAGGAACTCGGCAAAATTCTGATTGGTAACTCATTTGACACCGTTCGATGGATGTCCAGGCTGGGTATCACCATGGAGCCGTCCGTGTCGCTCGGCGGTGTCGTGGTCGACGGCAAAATCAAGTGGCCGAAAGGCGCGGTGATTCGTGCTTTGCATGAAGGGGTCGGACTCTCAAAATCATGGTTCTCGATTGCCGAGCGGGAAGGGGTAGAGATCCGTTACGAAGCGGCGGCACGTGAACTGGTTCAAGATGCAAGCGGTCGCGTGGTGGGCGTTTTGGTGCAAGACAGCGAAGCCTTGCGTACTTATCGCAGTCGTGCGGTTGTGCTGGCTTGCGGCGGCTTCGAGGCCAATTCAGCCTGGCGCGCTAAATATCTTGGGCAGCCCTGGGATCATGCCAAGGTTCGCGGAACGTTTCACAATCAGGGTGATGGATTGCGCATGGCGCTAGACATCGGTGCCCTGCCAATTGGCCAATGGAGCGGCTGCCACTCTACGCCGATCAATGCGAAAGCCCCCCCCTACGGCGTCTCCAAACTTACCGACAAAACCAATCGTTTATCTTACCCATACGGCGTAATGATTAACCGTGACGGCGTGCGTTTTCTTGATGAGGCGCCCGACTTCCAGTTCTTCACCTATGCCAAATATGGCCGCATTATTCTTATGCAACCGGATACGGTTGCTTATCAGATTTTTGACCAGAAGGTGGTGCATTTGCTCGAAGGCCGGTATTCGACAAGCGAGCCTATCGTTGGCAAAACGCTAGAACAGCTTGTTGATCAATTGCCCGTCAATCGTGAAGTGGCCAAGCGCACATTGGCAGATTACAACGCTGCTGCTGGTCATGGCACATTTAATCCCGGTATTCTCGACAATATGCATACTGAGAAACTTGCGCTTCCAAAATCAAACTGGGCGCAAAAGCTCGACGCGGGGCCCTTCGTCTGCTACCCGGTCACGGGCGGCATTACTTTTTCGTTTGGCGGCCTGAAAATCGACAACCAGGGAAGGGTGCTTGATAGTGGCTGGCGTCCGATCGCCGGGCTCTTCACTTGTGGTGAGATGGTCGGCAATCTGTTCCACGACAATTATCCCGGCGGTACCGGCCTGATTTCGGGGGCGGTGTTCGGACGGCTCGCTGGCACGTCGGCCGCACGCTTTGCCCATAGCTGAGGTGAACATGCAACAAGCGAAATTGCGCGCCGTGTTCATGCGCGGTGGCACCTCGAAGGCGGTCATGTTTCACCGCGCCGAATTGCCGGCCGACCGCGCCGCTTGGGCGCCGATCTTCCGTGCCGTGATCGGCTCCCCCGATCCCTACGGGCGACAACTAGATGGCATGGGCGGCGGCGTTTCGTCCTTGTCGAAGATCTGCGTCGTCGGACCTCCGAGCCGGCCCGACGCCGACGTCGATTACACCTTTGCGCAAGTGTCGGTAAAGGATGGCGCGGTCGATTACTCGGGCAACTGCGGCAACATGTCGTCCGCGATCGGGCCGTTCGCGGTGGATGAAGGCCTGGTGCCGTATCCGGCTGGCACGGAAGCGGTGGTCCGCATCCATAACACCAATACCGGCAAGATCATCATCGCGCACTTCGCCGTTGACGGTGGTGCGGCGGCAGTGGACGGCGCCATGGTGCTGGACGGCGTTGCTGGTTCCGGCGCGCCGATCCGGCTCGACTTCGTCGACCCCGGCGGCGCAAAGACCGGCCGGCTGCTGCCGACCGGCAACGCAACTGACCGGCTTGACGTATCTGGCGTGGGCATGCTGGCTGCCAGCATGGTCGATGCAGCCAATCCTTGCGTGTTTGTCCGCGCCGCCGACTTGGGGGCGACCGGCACGGAGTTACCCGACGCGTTGGAGGCCGACCCGGCCCTCCTCGCCAAGCTGGAGGCGGTGCGGCGCACCGCCTCGGTGGCGATGGGCCTGGCACCCGACAGCGATGCCGCAGGCTCCATTCCCGGCGTGCCGAAAGTGGCACTTGTCACCGCGCCCGTGGCAGCGCCGCTGCTGTCGGGCCGTACGCTCGCAGCCGACGAAGCCAATATCCTGGTGCGCATGATCTCCGTCGGCCAGCCGCATCGCGCGGTACCGCTGACCGGCGCTTTGTGCCTGGCGGTCGCCTGCCGCATTCCCGGCAGCGTGCCGCAATCGTTATTGTCCGCTGACGAAACCGGCCAGGACATTCGTATCGGCCATCCCTCGGGTGTCATCGTCGTCGCCGCCGAAGTTGTCCGTGAAGGCGACGGCTTCGCGGTGCGCCATGGCACGGCTTATCGCACCGCGCGTCGGCTGTTTCAGGGCGAAGTGCTGTACCGCGTGAGCGCAGCGCAATGATGGCTGCGAGCACTC
>PKWO01000434.1 GCA_003132085.1 Oxalobacteraceae bacterium
CATCCTGGATGGCGACTTGCTGGGCGTGAAAAAAACCACTACAGTCAGGAATGGCCAAATTGTGGTAGCACGTCTAGGCGACGATGTGACGGTCAAGCGCTATCGAAAATCCGGGGCGGTGATTGAGCTGTTGCCCGAAAACCCCGATTTCAAGACGATACGGGTTGAAGACGACGACGAGTTTGCGCTGGAAGGCTTGGCTGTTGGGCTACTGCGAACCTGGGCTTGATATTGCAGAAATGCATTATTTTTCTCGGAACGACAAAATCTGTTTCGCGATTCCGCGCAAGATATTCACCTCTTCCACCTCCAACTGGGTGCGCGACAACAGCCTTTTAAGCCGCGGCATCAGCTTTTTGGGATTATCGGCATCCAGAAATTCAATCGCGATCAGCGCCTGTTCCAGATGCGCATACATGCGTTCAATCTGCACGACGCCGGCGGCCTGGCCATGGAATCCGATGTCGGTCGAACCTGGAGCATCGCCGGTCGCCGCGATCCTGCATTCGTAGGTCAACACCTGCACCGCCTGAGCCAGATTGAGCGAGGAATAGTCGGGATTTGCCGGAATATTAATCAATACGTTGCACTTTTCCACGACTTCGTTGGGCAGGCCGAAGCGTTCATTGCCGAATACCAGCGCAGCGTTCAATCCGCAGTCCCCCGCCAATTGCCTGGCAAGGCTGCGCGGCGTGACGATAGGCGGCGAAAATTCACGCAAACGCGCACTCACTGCGGCGGCAAAATTGCAGTCGGCCAGCGCTTCGCTGATCGAGCCGACTATCCTGGCCGCCGCCATCACGTCTTGCGCACCGCTGGCAAAGGCAATCGCCTCATCCTGTTCCATCGCATTCTCAAAGCGCGGATTCACCAACACCAGATCGGAAAACCCCATGGTCTTCATCGCGCGGGCGGCGGCGCCAATGTTGCCCGGACGACTAGTTTCGACCAGCACAACGCGCAGCCGTTTGAAAAGAGAAGTGTCGATTTGAGGCTGGTTCATTTAAAATAGCGGCATTGCGCGGTAGAAAACAGGTTAGCTGACTAAAATTCTTACCGCATCGCTCCTTAATTCATCCATGCGGTTCCATTTGCCTTAGGAGCCGTCATTTTAACGGAACCTCTATGCATCCCATGCTCAACACGGCGGTCAAGGCCGCGCGTCGCGCCGCCGCCATCATTAATCGTGCGTCATTCGACCTCGACCGCGTCAAGGTCAACCTAAAAGGTCCCAAGGATTTTGTGACCGAAGTCGACCAAGCAGCGGAGCAAGCGATTATCGACGTATTGATTGGCGCCTACCCCGACCATGCGGTGCTGGCTGAGGAATCCGGGGCCTCTGCCAATTTACACGATGAACATGAAAACGTCTGGATCATTGATCCTTTGGACGGCACCACCAATTTCATCCATGGCTTTCCGCAATATTGCGTGTCGATTGCTCTGCAGCAACGCGGCCAAATCACGCAAGCGGTGGTCTACGACCCAACCCGCAACGACCTATTCACTGCCAGCAAGGGGGCCGGTGCCTTTTTGAACGAAAAGCGCCTGCGCGTGACAAAACGAGACAAGATTGCCGACGCGCTGATCGGCACCGGCTTTATGTACCGCGATACGGCGGGAATGGACGAATATCTGCAAATGTTTCGCGTCATGACCGAAAACAGCGCCGGCCTGCGCCGCCCTGGTGCGGCGGCCTTGGATCTGGCCTATGTGGCTGCAGGGCGCCTGGATGGGTTCTTCGAGAAGGGTCTGAAGCCGTGGGATATGGCGGCCGGCTCGCTGCTGGTGACCGAATCGGGCGGCATCATGGGCACGTTTGCAGGTGAATCCGACTATTTGTACAAAGGAAATGTCATTGCGGGAACGCCGAAAGTGTTCGCGCAGATGGTGAACCTGTTGGCGCCGTTCGCCAAATAAATCGAGTCGACGGGGAAAATTTTCAGGCGATTCCCGCACAAGCGGTGAAGCATCGGGTGAAAGTGACGACCTGCGCGCAACGCAACGTAGATGCTATCGCATTTCTTACTCGCAACACCTGTTATACTAAAGGCATGCGGCATATTGTCCAGTCACCTTGCCACTGTCTATTTCGACCACCTGCATCCTAATCCGTTTGCCTGCGACTGGCGCCTTTCGGGGCGACAGGCCGATATTCTCTATTGAGTTCTCATGTCATTTTCCACTCTCGGCTTGGCCGATGAAATCGTTCGTGCAGTTACCGAGCACGGTTACACCACGCCGACACCGATTCAGGCACAGGCAATTCCTGCAGTGCTGGCCGGTGGCGATCTGTTGGCCGGCGCGCAAACCGGCACCGGCAAAACCGCCGGCTTCACGCTGCCGATCCTGCATCGCCTGGCGACCGCCGACGCCGCACCCCGCACGTCCACCGCGGCCCGCCCGATTCGCACATTGATCTTGACGCCTACCCGAGAATTGGCTGCGCAAGTCGAGGAAAGCGTGCGCACCTATGGCAAATACTTGAAATTGACGTCTGCCGTCATCTTCGGCGGTGTCGGCATCAACCCGCAAATCAAACTATTGAAGCACGGCGTCGACATCCTGGTTGCCACGCCCGGCCGTTTACTCGATCACATGCAGCAAGGCACCGTCAATCTGAACCAGGTTGAGATCCTGGTGCTGGACGAAGCCGACCGAATGCTCGACATGGGCTTCATCAAAGACATTCGCCGCATTTTGGCGGTACTGCCCAAAAAGCGCCAAAACCTGTTGTTTTCGGCGACATTCTCGGATGAAATCAAGACCCTTGCCGACGGTTTGTTGAATGCACCGGCGATGATTGAAGTTGCCCGCCGCAACTCGACCGTCGAAATCATCGCGCAGAAGGTGCATCCGGTCGACCGCGACCGCAAACATCCGATGCTGACCCATTTGATCAAGACCAACCAATGGTCGCAGGTGCTGGTATTTACCCGCACCAAGCACGGCGCCAACAAACTGGTTGAGCAACTGGAAAAAGACGGCATCAACGGCATGGCGATACACGGCAACAAAAGCCAGACTGCACGCACCCGCGCATTGTCGGAATTCAAGCAAGGCAGCCTGCAGGTGCTGGTGGCGACCGATATCGCCGCGCGCGGCATCGATATCGACCAATTGCCGCATGTAGTGAATTACGACTTGCCGAATATCCCCGAAGACTATGTGCACCGGATCGGCCGCACCGGCC
>PKWO01000329.1 GCA_003132085.1 Oxalobacteraceae bacterium
GTTTTTGCAAGCTGATGAGGTCTTCACCCTCGCCGCAGCCGGCATCCAATACGTTCTGCGGCGTCAGCTTCACCAGTGCCAGGCGTTCATGCATCCTGGCGGCAACTTCGCGGCGCAAGAAATCGGATTCGCGCACGCGGTCGGGCGAGGCAAATAACTTACGCACCCGGAACAAGTCGATCGGGGCACTCAGCTTGGATTCGGCGTGGAGAGGTATCGGAGACACGGATGATAGAGGGAAGAATGAGATAATGCCGACAGTTTACACGCTTGAAGGTTTCATGGCGTCATGCTTTCCCGTCTATATCACTGGTCGCAACACATTTTGGCGCATCTACCTTCGGTTTTACCGTCGACTTGTGCGCTGTGCGGCGCGACCGACGATCAAGCGATATGCGAAGGATGCCGTATCCAATTTTTCGCGCGGCGGCAACACTGCTGCCGGCAGTGCGCGATGCCTCTGCCGTCGGTAACGTCCGCCGCTGCGCCGTATTGCGGCGTGTGCCTCGATCAGCCGCCGGCATATGATGCCACTATTGCGGCGGTTGATTACGGTGCGCCGATCGATCAATTGGTGGTGTCGCTTAAATTCGGAAGCCGGTTGGCATTGGCGCCCCTGTTTGCCCGGATGATCAGGGATGCGTTATTGCTTTCTGAAGCGCCGCAACCGGCGTTGCCGACCTTATTAACCCCGGTCCCGCTGGGCGGCGCGCGATTGGCCCGGCGCGGATTTAACCAGGCATTGGAAATCGGCCGCCCGTTGTCGCGCATGTTGGGGATCAAGCTTGAGCCGCGCCTGGCGCTCCGCTTGCGCGACACCGATGCGCAGTCGACCCTGCATCCTGAGCAGCGCCGCCAGAATATACGCGATGCTTTTGTGGTATCGAATGAGTTCATCGACGGCATTCGCGGTCAGCATGTCGGCGTAGTCGACGACGTGATGACGACCGGTGAAACACTGAATGAACTGGCGGCGACCCTCAAGCGTTTTGGCGTAGCGCGCGTAACCAATTTTGTATTTGCCCGAACATTACTTAAATAGCTGGAGAAAACCTTTGTTCCACGTTGTGTTGGTCGAACCTGAAATACCGCCGAATACCGGGAATATTATCCGCTTGTGCGCGAACACCGGCGCCCAACTGCATTTGATTGAGCCGCTCGGCTTTCCATTGGATGACGCCAAGATGCGGCGTGCCGGGCTCGATTATCATGATTATGCGACAATGAAAGTGCATCGCGGCTGGTCCGCGTTTATCGCCGCGGAATCGCCTGACGCCAACCGCATGTTCGCGCTGACGACGCATGGCTCAGCGCCGTTTTCGGAGGTTAGCTTTCGCCCTGGCGACTTCTTCGTATTCGGTTCGGAGACCAAGGGTCTGCTGGCGGAATTACGCGAATCGTTCCCGTCGTCGCAACGGATTCGGCTACCGATGCGCCCGAAAAATCGCAGTTTGAATTTGGCCAATACGGTAGCCATCGTGGTGTACGAAGCATGGCGCCAAAATGGCTTTGCCGGCGGAGCCTAGCATAGCGAGTCCGGATTGCCGGCATGGCCAACACTCCTCTTCACCTGAAAGAAGCAATATGATGAAACGATGCATGTTTACCCTGGCAACGGCATTCGCCCTGAATCTCGCGTTGGCCGACGATTACAGCGTCGGCAGTCTGCATATCGACCACGCGCATGCGCGCGCCACCGTGCCGGGACAATCTACCGGCGCCGCCTATATAAGTGTTGAGAACAAGGGAAATGTCAGCGACAAGTTGTTGTCGGTTGCTTCGCCGGTCGCCAAATCAGCCGAAGTGCACAGCATGGCGATGGATGGCAACGTGATGCGGATGCGCGAGGTATCGGAACTGGAATTGAAACCATCGACCCGCATCGTGATGCAAGCAGGCGATGGCTACCACATCATGTTGGTCGGATTGAAACAGGCGCTAAAACCGGGACAGAAAATTCCGCTCAGCCTGCGTTTCGAAAAAGCCGGAAAAATCGACATTGAAGCATCGGTGGATAGCCGGTAGCCGCTAAATAATCGCTACCGCCGTACCTTCGATATCAGCTTGGTGGTCGACCTGTCGTATTGGAAATCGATCGCCACCGCCCGGCCGCCGTATGCCAATACCGCTTTGCCTTCCGGAATCGCGTGCATGTCATAGTCGCCGCCTTTTACATAGATGCCGGGCCTTGCTTGCTGCACGAGTTCCAGCGCAGTATCTTCACCGAACGCGACCACCAGGCTCACCGACTCCAGCGCAGCCAATACCGCCATGCGATCTTCGCACACATTAAGCGGGCGGTCGTCACCCTTGCCGAGGCGCTTTACCGACGCATCCGTGTTTACCGCGACGACCAGCGACGCGCCAAGCTCCCTGGCCTGCGCCAGATAGGTAACGTGGCCGCGATGCAAAATATCGAACACGCCATTGGTCAACACGACCGGCTTCGGCAATTGTGCGATGCGAACGGTCAGGTCGGCGCGCGGGCAAATTTTTTGTTCGAAATCAGGCATGGTGAAAAAGAAAGGACTTACGCCGCGACCGGAGTCAGCCGTCCGACGATTTCCTTGCGATACCGATTCAACTCCTGCACGGTATTGAAGGTACGCTCGAACAACAACGACATGTTGTGAAGAATGCGTTCGACCACCTTCTTTTCCCACTCGCCATCGAACTTGATCTGGCCGTCCAGCCACCGTTCCAGCCACTCAGGGTCGGGCAATCTGGATTGCACGGTGTCGTTTGGGAACAGCGATTGGTTGACATGCAGATTGGTCGGATGCAGCGGTTTTTCGGTGCGGCGCGCCGACGCCATCAACACACCGATCTTGGCAAACGCCGCGCGCGCGGTATCGCCCACTTCCACCAGCGCTTTTTTCATATAGCGCAGATACGCGCCGCCGTGGCGCGCTTCATCCTGACTGATGATCTTGTAGATTTGCTTGATGACCGGCTCGGTATGCCAATCGGACGCGCAGCGATACCAGTGATTCAAACGAATCTCGCCGCAAAAATGCATCATCAGGGTTTCCAGCGGCGGCGCGGGGTCGAATTCGAAGCGCACGTTATCCAACTCTTGTTCGGTAGGCACGAACTCCGGCTTGAAACGGCGCAAGTATTCCATCAATACCAACGAATGCTTTTGCTCTTCAAAGAACCACACCGACATGAACGCGCAAAAATCGCTGTCGCCGCGATTGTCGCGCAAGAACATCTCCGTTGCCGGCAGGGCCGACCACTCGGTAATGGCATTCATGCGTATGGTCTGGGCCTGTTCATCGGTTAGCTGGGTGGCATCGAATTGATCCCATGGAATGTCGTTTTCCATGCTCCAGCGGACTTGCTCCAATGATTTAAACAATTCTGGATACAACATACGCGCCTTAAAAATTGAGTTAAGTGTTTGATTTTACCAAGAAATTCTGGCTAACATAAGCTTACGTCCGCGCAAACCGTTGCAAACGGACAATCTTCGCCGCCACACATCATCCAGTCGGCAATTTTGACCGCCTGCCTTTATATTTCCACACAGGAAAAGCTTTGCATGCGGCTTCATGCACCGAAAATTCGGGGTTCCCGGCAGCAGGAGCATGACCGGTCTGGTCCGAAGAGGAGATATCGCGCCAGCGAGTCGCAAGCGTGAAAAGCGCCCCCAATCGATCTTATTTGCCGGCAGCCTTTGGCGCTTTGCGCTGGCGCGGAACCGGTGTTTTTTTCGCGGCGGCCTTGGCCGCCGGCTTGCTTGCCGCTACCGCCGCAGGCTTTTCTGATGCCAATGCGGTATTCACCGCCTGTGCGAACTGATCCTGCAGCATATTCCACCAGATCGATGGATTGGCGAGCGGCGCGGTAGAGCCGGCGGGGTCAACCTGAGCGGCCGTTTTGGATTGCGGCGAAGGTTCGGATTGTGGCGCCTCCGGTGCTTCAGCCGGCTTTTCAGGCGCCTTCGAAAATGAATAGACCGGCTCTTTCGTTGCAGCGGCCGTATCAGCCGCCTTATTAACGAGGTTGGGGTTGGGCTTGACCGCCGCGCTTAACGTCTCGCTCATTGATTTCAGCGTCGAGATGGTAGCGCTTTGCACTTCCAACGCCTGAATAGTCCCGCGCAACATGTTCATGTTGAGGGTAAGCCACGACTCCACTGCTTTCAAATCCGAAATCTGCTTGTTGATTTCATCAACCGACAAGGTCGGCATGATCATGCCGGGGATACTCATGCCCGGGATGCTCATGCCGGGGATACTCATGCCGCCCCAAAGATTTTTTACAAAGTCCAGCGTATCTGTCATGGCGCCCATACCGGGAATATTGGGCATGGAAGGGTTGGGCATGTCTTGTCTCCATTGTCGAATATTTATCAGCGTAGCAGATAAACGACGAAAACGACACCATCAACTTGTGCGTTCCTGCTGAATATTGTTGCACATGCGGAATATTGTATCGAAACTTGACCACTTATCCGCGACCAGGCCGAAGCGTTTACACTAGAGGGATGCTAGCCCACCCGCATATCGTCACACCGCGCTCCGCACGGACATCGCTTTCCTGGCGTTGGGCTATCGTATTGGCGACGTCGGTATTGTTGCATCTGATTGTGCTTGAGTGGGCAAAAGTGCGCATAGCGCTGCCATCGTCGCGCAACGAACCAGCGAGCGTTATCGCCATGGTGCAGTTGCACGCAGCAACCTTGCCCGCGCCACTGCCGCGACCTGCCATCAAACCCAGGCCGACACGCAAGCCGGTCGCCAAACCGCTCCGTCATCCGGCGGCACGGCCTGCACCGGCAGCTAATCCGGTAGCCGATTCCCTGCCAACATCGATACTGACTCCAGACACGCCCATGGCGCCGGCCGCCACGGAACTATCTGCGGTCGCCGACAGCAAACCCGTCACTGAACCGGCCGCCGCCGTGCCTGCGCCGCCGCCGGCGACCGAAACCGAGGCCAAAGCGGACGCCCCGCTTGAAAAGCAATCGGCGGTTCACTACAAGGTCGACCTGCCGCCGTCGGCCGAATTGAAATACGACGTGCAAAAGGTCCCGGTCGACGGCGCGACCATGCGCGGCAGCGGCAAGATAAACTGGCAACGTGCCGGCGGCAATTATCAGGTGATCGGAGAGGTCGGCTGGCTATTCATTACCGCATTGAATTTCAAGAGTGAAGGCGTGCTGGACGACTATGGC
>PKWO01000413.1 GCA_003132085.1 Oxalobacteraceae bacterium
CCGGCGATTTCGGTGCTGGGTGCGATGGAGGGCCTGGATATTGCCACACCGGCGCTGCATCAGTACATCGTTCCGCTGACCGTCGCGGTGCTGGTCGCCTTGTATATGGTGCAGCGCCACGGGTCTTCGGGCATCGGTCGTTGGTTCGGGCCGGTGATGTTTCTGTGGTTTGTCGTACTGGCAGTCATGGGCGTCGCTAATATTATGCATCACCCGGAGGTTTTGGCGGCGCTTAATCCATTGCATGCGGTGTATTTCATGCTGGATCACGGCTGGATCGGGTTTGTCGCGCTGGGTGCAATTGTGCTGGCATTTACCGGGGCGGAAGCCCTGTATGCCGATTTGGGTCACTTTGGCAGAAAACCGATACGGATAGCGTGGTGCTTCATTGTGTTTCCATCGTTGGCGCTCAATTATTTGGGGCAGGGTGCAATCTTGTTGGCCGACCCGGAAGCGGTGGTCAATCCATTTTTCCATCAGCTTGGCGCGTGGAGTATTTATCCGTTGGTTGTATTGGCAACCGTCGCGGCGGTGATTGCGTCGCAAGCGACGATTTCCGGAACCTATTCCATGACGCGGGAGGCGATCGCACTCGGCTTCATGCCGCGCATGCTGGTCATTCATACTTCCTCGCGTGAGATCGGCCAGATTTACGTTCCTTTGGTGAATTGGCTGCAACTGATCGCTGTATTATGCGCGGTGGTCGGATTCGGATCGTCCGACAACCTGGCGTCCGCCTATGGTATTGCCGTGACGGCAACGATGGTAACGACGACCATCCTGACCTTCTTTGTGATTCGCTTCGGCTGGAAATTGAACCCGTGGCTATGCTGGGGTTCGACCCTGTTTTTTGTGTCGATCGACCTGATGTTTTTTACCTCGAATACGCTAAAAATTGTCAGCGGCGGCTGGTTCCCGTTAGCCCTGGGTTGTGTTGCTTTCATCATTATGACGACCTGGAAGCAGGGCCGCACGCTGATGAACGAGAGTTTGCAGACGCAAGCTATTCCGCTGGAAGACTTTCTGAACAGCCTGTTTGCCGATCCGCCGGTGCGCGTACCCGGCACGGCAGTATTCTTGCGCAGCGAAAGCGACGGCGTTCCGCACGCGATGCTGCACAATCTGGCCCATAACAAGGTGATACACGAGCAAATCGTATTTCTTACCGTGCTCAATGCCGATATTCCCACTATTCCTGATGAGGAGCGTTTACAGATCGTGCCGCTGGGCAATCAGTGTTTCCAGGTCAATGTGCATTATGGTTTCAAGGAGACGCGGGATATTCCAAAGGTGTTGACGCTTTGCCGGGCGGCAGGAATTGAGTCGGAAATGTTATCGACTTCGTTCTTCATTTCACGCCAGACGATTGTTCCGACCGTTGGCACCGGCATGGCGATGTGGCGTGAACGCTTATTTGCGGCAATGTCACGCAATGCGCGGGGCGCTGCCGACTATTACCAGATTCCGAGCAATCGCGTGATTGAGTTGGGTACGCAGGTTGAAATCTGATCTGTTGAGGCGGCGATTCCAGGCCATGCAAATAAAAGGCCCGCAGTTCTTGCGAACTGCGGGCAAAGCCTGGAGTAGCCCAGAGGAGGAAGCAATTAGCCAGTTCAAAAAGCGGGGGAAGGTATCTGATCAAACCTGCCAACTGCACTCAGGGCAATTATGCACGTTCTTTTCACTGCCGGCATCCTGTCAACTTTGACACTAGACAACCGGAACTTATTGATATAGCCGAAGTGATTATCCATCTCGATCAAGCGCGCAGCTTCAGCCCGGATCATGCGCACGGTTTCTGCACTTAATGCACCGAAGCAATGTTGCCGCGTTTGTTTCCGCCAATCGGCTGATGTTTCTATGTGCTTGAAATCATTATAATAGGCGGCGTAAATAGTTGTTTCTGCGCCCAATCGGCAGCGATAACGCGGATTGGGCAGAGGCAGTGCGGCAAGCGACTGCAGTAGTGCTTTAAGTCGTGCATTAAGTCGTGCTTTAAGCAGTGCTTTATCTTGGCGCTCTTCGCTCTTGCTAACGGCTCGCTTAAAAGCTTGCCCCGGCTTGTTCCACAACCATGTCTTGCTACGGATTGATAACCATGCGTCTTTATCTGGTTCGCCATCCTGAACCTGTGATCAAGCCCGACACATGCTACGGCAGTTCCGACTTGAGCGTGACTCCCGAGCAATGCGATCGGGTCAGCGCAGCATTGCTTTCTACCTTGCCTAACGATGCGGTGTTGTTTTCCAGTCCTTTACGTCGATGCGCCGAATTAGCGGCAAAACTGGCGTTCGGGCTCGATCAGCGGCCGGTTATGTTTGATGAACGCCTGGCGGAAATGCATTTTGGCCGGTGGGAGCTACGCCCGTGGAGCGAGATTCCGCGCGCAGAGATAGAGGCCTGGGTCAAGGACGTGGTGACTTACCGGCCTGGCGGCGGCGAGAGTGTGCTGCAAATGGCCGCCCGCGTGCGCGACTTCCATGACGAGTTGCTGCGCAGCGAGCACGAGAATGTCGCCGTCATTTGCCATGCCGGCACGATCCGCATGCTGATGGGTTGCCAGCGCGGCCTGCCGTTGGCGGAGATGGCGCGTTATGCGGCGCAAATTCGTCATAAAGTCGCTTTCGGCGAAGTGATCTTGCTTGATATCTAGCGTAGCGACTATAATTGCCAGGTTTTGGTGCCCGCCTGCATGTTCATGCAGGCAGTTAAACGGGAAACACGCCGCCGATTGATTATATCCGTCGGCAAACGTGTGCTGCCCCCGCAACGGTAAGCAAGCGTCGCCTGAAGGTGACGAGTCGTCTTTCAATACCACTGTGCTTGTGCATGGGAAGGTAAGACGGTGAGGGCATCTTCAAAAATCTGCTGGTCGGTCAGCGACGATTTTTGAAGGTGTCCTTGACTTGCTAGCCCGGATACCGGCCAAGATAGGTGGAAGTGCTGCGGACGGGGATCTTCGCGATGCGGGTGGCGTTTGCGCGGTGATTTATCTTCGGCAACCCCTACTCCTTCGTCGTTTTCAATCCCGGCATTTCTGTTCAATCCAGCCCACGGGGAGGTCGGCTGGTTGCATCGTTATTCGCCATTGAAAAAATCATGATTTCACGCGCATCACTTCGCACCATCGCGGTACCCGCTCATTTCGTATTTAAACCGCTCGTATTTAAACCGCTCGTATTTAAACCG
>PKWO01000158.1 GCA_003132085.1 Oxalobacteraceae bacterium
ACGGGCTGAAGGTCGCCAACATATTCCACGCCGGCGACGGCAACATGCACCCCATCATTCTGTTCGACGCGCGCAAGCCGGGCGACATGGAAAAGGCGCGCGCGGCGGGCGCGGAGATCCTCTGCTGGTGCATTGACGCCGGCGGCTCCATCACCGGCGAACATGGCGTCGGCATGCACAAGATGGATTTCCTGATACAGGAACACGGCGCGGATGCCATCGACTTAATGCGCAGGCTCAAGCATGCTTTCGATCCAGGAAATCTGCTGAACCCCGGCAAAATCATCTGCTGGTGATCATTTCGTACTCGCGCTACTCAGCCAGCAATTTCTCGATATCGTCCGTCAAATCCTTAGGCGCGGTTTGCGGCGCATAACGCTTAAATACCGTACCGTCTTTTTTCACCAGAAATTTGGTGAAATTCCATTTGATCGCTTCGCTGCCCAATATTCCACGCCCCTCGGCTTTCAGGTATTTGTACAGTGGATCGGTGTTGTCGCCATTAACATCGATTTTGGCGAACAAAGGGAAAGTCACGCCGTAATTTTTTTGGCAAAATGCGCCAATTTCTTCGGCCCCTCCGGGTTCTTGTCCACCGAACTGGTTGCATGGGAAGCCAAGCACCTCAACTCCTCTGTCCTTGAACTGTCGATAGACTTTTTCCAGTCCTTCGTATTGCGGCGTGAAGCCGCAATTGCTGGCGGTATTGACGATCAGCAGCACTTTGCCGCGATATTGTTCTAGATTGACCGGCTTTCCGGCAAGGCTATCAGCCGTGAATTCATAAATAGTGCTCATGGTTAAACAATCCCTAAATGTTCGGTGCCCTTGCTTAGATCGCGGTTTGCCGCGTCTTTGCCCTTTAGTTTGATGGCCAGGCGCAGGTCGTTGACCGAGTCCGCATTGCGCAATGCATCTTCATACGAGATTTTATCTGCTTCATACAAATCGAATAGTGCCTGATCGAAGGTTTGCATACCCAGTTCGCGGGATTTTTTCATAATCTCCTTGATCTCGTGCACGTCGCCCTTGAAAATCAAGTCGGAAATCAGCGGAGAATTCAACATGACCTCGACCGCAACGCAACGTCCTTTGGTATCGCGCAATGGTATCAGCCGTTGCGAGATCATGCCTTTCAGGTTCAGCGACAAATCCATCAGAAGTTGCTGGCGCCGCTCTTCAGGGAAGAAGTTGACGATCCGGTCAAGCGCCTGGTTCGAACTGTTGGCATGCATGGTGGCTAGGCAAAGGTGCCCGGTTTCGGCAAATGCAATCGCGTAGTCCATCGTCTCGCGATCACGGATCTCACCGATCTGGATCACATCCGGCGCTTGCCGCAAGGTGTTTTTCAGGGCGACGCCCCAATCTGCGGTATCGGTGCCGATATCGCGCTGGGTCACGATGCAATTGCGGTGCGGATGGATGTATTCAACCGGATCTTCAACGGTGATGATGTGACCATAGCTGTTTTCGTTGCGATAGCCGACCATCGCCGCCAGTGTGGTGGATTTGCCGGAGCCGGTGGAGCCAACCATGATGACCAGGCCGCGTTTGCTCATCACCACTTCTTTCAGTATCTCCGGCACGCCCAAATCCTCGATCTTGGGAATCGCCGTGGTGATGGTGCGCAATACCAGGCCGACCCGGCCTTGCTGGACGAATGCCGACACGCGAAAGCGGCCGAGGTCCCCTGGGCTGATGGCGAAATTGCATTCCTTGGTTGCTTCGAATTCCGCCGACTGTTTGTCGTTCATGATCGCGCGCGCCAACTCGACGGTGTGGGTCGGCGTCAGCGGCTGGTTCGATACAGGCGTTACTTTGCCATCGATTTTAAATGCGGGGGGGAAATCGGAGGTGATAAACAAGTCGGAGCCATTTTTGCTAAGCATCAGACGCAGCAAGTCGTACATGAATTTAGTTGCTTGTTCGCGTTCCATGGAGACTCCTTAATGATGAGGACACGCTCGCGCGTCAACGTCCGTTTATCCGGGAAAATTTTCCGGAATTTTGGCGGCACTACGTGCGGCGGCTGCCGAGATGACGTTGCGCTTTACCAGGTCGGTCAAGTTGCTGTCCAGTGTTTGCATGCCCATGTTGCTGCCGGTTTGAATCGCGGAATACATTTGCGCAATTTTGGCTTCGCGAATCAGGTTGCGGATCGCCGGCGTACCCACCATGATTTCGTGCGCCGCAACCCGGCCCGTGCCATCCTTGGTTTTGAGCAAGGTCTGCGAAATCACCGCCTGCAAGGATTCGGACAGCATCGCGCGCACCATCTCTTTTTCATCGCCCGGGAACACGTCGACAATACGGTCAATCGTCTTGGCCGCGGACGACGTATGCAAGGTGCCGAACACGAGGTGGCCGGTTTCTGCGGCCGACAACGCGAGGCGGATGGTTTCCAGATCGCGCAACTCGCCAACCAGGATCACGTCCGGATCTTCCCGCAGCGCCGAGCGTAACGCAGCGCTGAACGAATGCGTGTGCGGCCCTACTTCGCGTTGGTTGATCAGGCATTTTTTTGAGTCGTGGACAAATTCGATCGGGTCTTCAATCGTCAAGATGTGCGCATATTCGTTCTCGTTGACGTGATTCACCATGGCGGCCAGGGTGGTCGACTTGCCGGAACCGGTTGGTCCGGTCACCAACACCAGTCCGCGCGGTCTGAGCGCAAGATCGGTAAAGATTTTCGGACAGTGGAGCGCCTCCAGGCTGAGAATTTTAGAAGGAATCGTACGCAGGACGGCAGCGGCGCCGCGATCCTGGTTGAACGCGTTGACGCGAAACCGTGCCAGGCCTGGAATCGCAAACGAAAAGTCGCATTCGAGATTTTCTTCGTATGCCTTGCGTTGCCCGTCGTTCATGATGTCATAGATCATGCCATGCACGTCTTTGTGTTCCAGCGGCGGCAAATTGATGCGGCGCACGTCACCGTGCACGCGGATCATGGGCGGCAACCCCGAAGACAAGTGCAAATCGGACGCGTTATTTTTGACCGAAAATGCGAGGAGTTCGGAGATGTCCATTTATAATCCTTCAGCTTGAGAAATAAGGCAATGCATCGCGAACCCTGTCACCAGATAAAAAGTGTTTTGATTATGTCCTCAATTCTTGATAACTTGCAAGCCGTGCATGCGCAGATCAATGCCGCAGCCCGCAGCGCTGCCCGCGACCCGCGTGCAATCGACCTGCTTGCGGTGTCCAAAACCTTTGGCGCAGACGCGGTGATCGAGGCCGCGCAGGCCGGACAGCACGCATTTGGTGAAAATTATCTGCAGGAAGCGTTGGACAAAATGGCGGCGGTACGCTTGGCACAACCGGATTTATTGTTGGAATGGCATTTCATCGGTCCCATCCAGAGCAATAAAACCGGTCCTATAGCGGAGCACTTTGACTGGGTGCATTCGTTAGCGCGCGAAAAGGTCGCCCAACGCTTAGNNTTCAAGTCAATATTAGCGGAGAGGCAAGTAAAAGCGGTGTCGCGCCGGATCAGCTTGCGGCGTTGGCGCAGGCGGTGGCAGGCATGCCGCGCCTCACGTTGCGCGGATTAATGGCAATTCCGGATCAATCCGAGACGTTCGAGCTGCAACGCGGCCCATTTCGCCAATTGCGGCAACTATTTGATGCGTTGCGCGCGCAAGGCATGGCTCTGGATACTTTGTCGATGGGGATGTCGGCGGACATGAACGCGGCGATTGCCGAGGGTGCGACCATCGTCCGAGTCGGCACCGCAATTTTNNTCATCGGCGGCGGCAACATGGCGACCGCCTTGATTGGCGGCCTCGCGGGGAAGCTTACCGCGGCAAGAAATATTCACGTTGTCGATCCGAATGCCGATGCACTGACTAGACTGGTGCAACAGTTCGGCGTCAGCACCGCGCTGCAGGTCGACGCCGCGATTCTGCAGTCCGATGTGATTGTGTTGGCTGTCAAACCGCAGCAAATGAAAGAAGTGGCGGCGGCGTTGCTGCCGTTCGTCGCATCGCAACTGATCTTGTCGATTGCGGCCGGTATCCGGGCCGCTGACTTGTCGCGCTGGTTGAATCGGCATACCGCCATCGTGCGCAGCATGCCCAACACGCCGGCGCTGATCGGACAAGGCATTGCCGGAATGGCGGCGATGCATGGCGTGACGCAGCAACAACACGATGTGGCCGATGCGATCATGTGTTCGGTTGGGGCCACCGTCTGGCTGGAGGACGAGGCTTTGATCGATTCGGTTACGGCCGTGTCGGGTAGCGGACCAGCTTACGTGTTTTACTTCATTGAGGCGATGCAACAGGCGGCGCTGGAAATGGGTTTGAGCGCCGAGCAGGGTATGCAATTGGCAATTGCCACATTTACCGGAGCTTCGCAATTGGCGGCGCAGGCCACCGAACCGGTATCGGTGCTGCGTGAGCGTGTAACTTCAAAAGGCGGCACAACCTACGCGGCGTTGGCCAGCATGGATGCCAGCGGCGTAAAAGACGCGATTGTTCGCGCGCTGCATGCGGCAGCGACGCGCAGCAAGGAGTTGGGTGATGAGTTTGGCGGTGACTAATGGGCGGTGACTAATGGGCAGTGACTAAAGGGCGTTGCCGGAGGCGATCGAGCACGGACGGGAAGTCGCTGCCCGATCATTGCGATAACGTTGCACTATACGGCACCGCAATAGTTGAGTGCAATGCCGGCAAACACTGCGGCACCCAGCCAATTGTTGTGGCGGAATGCCGCAAAGCAGCGCAGGCGTTCGCGTCCGCGAATCAGGCTGTAGTGGTATAGCGCGCACATGCCGGCCAGCGTTAACCCGGCCAGGAACCATGTGTGTAGGCCATACTGCCAACCGACCCATAACGTGACGCCGCCGCTAGTCGCATAACAAAGCATCACCGCCAGCACATCGAATCGGCCGAAGGTGATCGCTGAGGTCTTGATGCCGATTTTTAAATCGTCATCGCGGTCGACCATCGCATACTCGGTATCGTAAGCGATTGCCCAAAGAATATTGGCTCCAAGCAATACCCATGCGGTCGCCGGTACCGTGCCTTGGACCGCCGCAAAGGCCATCGGAATGCCGAACCCGAATGCTATCCCCAAGTAAGCCTGCGGGATGGCGAAAAAACGCTTGAAATACGGATAACTGGCGGCGATCAACACCGCCGCCAGCGACAATTGCTTGGTCAGCAGATTGAGCGGCAGGATCAGCGCGAACGATATCAACGCCAGCAGCGCGGCAACTACTACCGCCTCCCAAGGAGCGAGCTTGCCGCCTGTCAGAGGCCGGTCGGCAGTACGCTTCACATGTTTGTCGAATTCGCGATCAGCGAAATCATTGATCGCACAGCCGGCGGAGCGCATCAGTACTGTGCCGAGCGTAAAAATGGCGAGCAAGCGCCAGTCCGGGCGGCCGTTCGATGCCAGCCATAGCGCGCCCAGAGTCGGCCACAGCAGCAACAGGATGCCGATGGGTTTGTCGAGACGGGTTAGTTTGACGTAGAGTCTGAAACGGTTCATTGCGATTTGTCATGGCGTTACCAATCCGGAGCGGCGTGTGCCGCTCCGGTCATGCTTCGGCGATTTGCGTGTCGGCCAGCATCGCGACGCCGGGCAAATCGCACGCCAATACCGCCTGCCGCACCGCTTCAATCGCACTGCTGCGGGTGAAGCTCTTGCGCCATGCGATGACTACGCGTCGCGACGGCACAGGTTCCGCAAATGGCACATAGCGCAGCATGCCATCCTTGGCTTGCATGTTGGGTACCGACGCGCGAGGCAAGACCGTGATGCCGATACCTGAAGCGACCATATGGCGGATGGTTTCCAGCGATGACCCCTCGAAAGTGCGGGCTATGCCGTCGCCGGTGGTGGAGAAGCGCGACATCTCAGGGCACACTTCCAATACCTGATCGCGGAAGCAATGACCATTGCCCAACAACAGCATGGTTTCGGATTTCAAGTCCTGCGCGGCGATGCTCGAACGATCGGCCCATGGGTGATGTTTCGGCAATGCCACCACAAATGGTTCATCGTATAGCGCTTGCACCATCAAACCTTGTTCGGGGAAAGGGAGCGCCATGATGGCGGCATCCAGTTCGCCCTGGCGCAACGATTCCAGCAAACGCACCGTGAAATTCTCCTGCAGGATCAGCGGCATCTGCGGAACCCGCTCGATCATGTTTTTGACCAGTTGCGGCAACAGGTAGGGCGCAACGGTATAGATGATTCCGAGCCGAAACTGACCCGCCAGAGGGTCCTTGTTCTGTTTGGCGATTTCCTTGATGGCAGCGGTTTGCTCCAGCACCCGTTCAGCTTGGGCGACGATTTGCGCACCCAGCGGGGTGGTGGAAATTTCAGTGCCGCCGCGCTCGAAAATCACGACACCGAGTTCGTCTTCCAGCTTTTTGATGGCGACCGACAAGGTGGGTTGCGCGACATAGCACGCTTCTGCTGCATGGCCAAAATGTTTTTGGCGGGCGACTGCCACGATATATTTGAGTTCAGTGAGGGTCATACTTCCTGTCCATACCAGCTCGGTACGAATTGTAAAATTTGGGCAACATCCGGGTTTAGACTCGGTGAGACGCTATTTTATAGCGTACCGGCATTGTATGCACTGTTAGACCTTCAGGAAGTCTTCGCGTGAACCAAGCCAGCGTGCGAGGTGGGCTTCCACCGTCGCCGGATCGTTACGCAACAGTGTTTGCGCGACATCGCGCGCGCTGTCTACCAGCCATTGGTCGGTTTCCAGATTGGCAAAACGCAACATTGCCTGTCCCGATTGGCGCGCGCCGAGGAATTCGCCGGGACCGCGGATTTGCAAGTCGGTGCGGGCGATTTCAAAGCCGTCGGTGGTTTCGCGCATGGTGCGCAAGCGCTGTTTGGCGGTTGGACCAAGCGGGCTTTGATAGAGCAGCAGGCAGGCGCTGGCCGCGGCTCCGCGCCCGACCCGGCCACGCAATTGATGCAATTGCGACAGGCCGAAGCGTTCCGCATGCTCGATCACCATCAGCGATGCGTTCGGCACATCGACTCCGACCTCGATGACGGTGGTGG
>PKWO01000343.1 GCA_003132085.1 Oxalobacteraceae bacterium
GATTGCGCGGCAAACACAAACCAGAATTTACTCCGCACGTCGACACGGGCGATTTCATCGTCGTGGTCAATGCCGGCAAGCTGCGCGTGACAGGCAGCAAGGCAACCGACCGCACATATTACCGGCACTCTGGTTACCCAGGCGGTATCTATGAAACCAATTTCCAGAAAATGCAACAGCGTTTTCCGGGGCGCGCACTGGAAAAAGCGGTCAAGGGCATGTTGCCCAAGGGGCCGCTTGGCTATGCGATGATCAAGAAGCTGAAAGTATACGCGGAGGCAACACATCCGCACACTGCTCAGCAACCCAAAGCACTTGAACTCTAAGGAATAGACATGATCGGTAACTACAATTACGGAACCGGCCGTCGCAAGAGTGCAGTGGCTCGCGTCTTTATCAAAACCGGCACTGGCCAAATAGTCGTCAACGGCAAGCCAGCGAACGAATACTTTTCGCGTGAAACCGGTTTGATGGTCATTAGCCAACCGCTCGTGTTGACCAACAATGTCGAGCGTTTCGACATTATGGTGAACGTGAATGGCGGCGGCGAGTCCGGCCAGGCCGGCGCGGTTCGTCACGGCATCACGCGCGCGTTGATCGACTACGATGCGACGCTGAAGCCTGAATTGGCGAAAGCTGGATTCGTTACACGTGACGCCCGTGAAGTCGAACGTAAGAAAGTCGGCCTCCGTAAAGCGCGTCGCGCCAAACAGTTCTCCAAGCGTTAATCTGCTGCTTCAAAGCATCGGTATCAAAGCTTCGGTAACAAAGCCGCAAAAAAAGCCGCCCGGTTCGCTCCAGGCGGCTTTTTGTTTTTCGGCCACGCGCTCAAATTTGAATTGGTCTTGATGAAATGGCCGGAATGATGCACATTCCGGTAGAGTCATACATTGTTAAATTCAAAAAATCATGTCCAATTCCAACTCTTTCCACAACTCTATGAAATTCAAGCTTTGGTGGCGGCGGATGTCGATTTCATCGCCTAGGATGACAATCAAGACGCAATTGCCCTGGCCGCTCAGAGCGCTCGCGTTTTGCGCGGTTGCGGCGGCCGGAGTTGCATTCGCGATGTGGGGATATGACCAAGGGCGGGTGCCTGGTTTTCCGTTGGTGGCGAATAAAGAGCAGGTCGCACAACTCAAGGAGCAAGTCGAGAAATTGACGGCCGAACGCGACCAGTATTCGACCACGGTAAACTCTGCGGAAAGTCAGCAGAACATGAACCTCTCCGAGCAGCGTCAATTGGCGGTGCAAGTCAAATCGCTCGAGAATGAAAATATCAAGCTTAAGGAAGATCTGGCATTCTTTGAAAGCTTGCTGCCGGTCGACGCCAATGCACAAGGGCTATCGATCAGACGCATCAAGGCGGACGTGGTTTCCCCTAGCCAGTTGCACTATCAATTGCTTATTATGCAAGGCGGCAAGGGGGTGCACGATTTTATCGGGAATTTGCAACTGGTAGTGACGGTTGTGCAGGCCGGTAAAAGTGCTATGATAGTTTTTCCAGGACCGACTTCAACCGAGCCCGACAAGTTCAAGCTTGCATTCAAGCATTATCAGCGCGTGGAGGGAATCCTGACTTTGCCGGAAGGTGTTGTGATGAAAGCAGTTCAGGCGCGTATTCTTGATAAGGGCCAAATACGGGCGCAACAATCGGCAAATCTGTGAATCTGCATAGGAGGGTTTTTCATGTTTGGGCGAGCAAATAAAAGTACTATCGACAGCCTGATCGGCATGTCGACCAGTATTGAGGGCAATGTGCATTTCAAGGGCGGTTTGCGGATTGATGGTCAAGTCAAGGGCAATGTGATTGCCGACCCGGGTCAAATCAGCATGCTGGTCATTTCAGAGGATGCCAAGGTGGAGGGCGAAGTGCGCGTCGCACACTTGGTGGTCAACGGCGAGATAATCGGGCCGGTGTTTTCGTCCGAACTACTTGAATTGCAGCCGAAAGCCCGCATAACTGGTGATGTGTATTACAAAGCCTTGGAAATGCATGGTGGAGCGTTGGTTTCCGGCAAGCTGACGCATGATCAGATCGGCGAGCCGCTGTTGAAGCTCGCGGCGCCCAAGTTGGCCGTGTCCGGCACGTGATTTGTGCCAAACGATTATAATATATTTTTGCTGTTCCGCAGGAGGTTGAAATGAATGCAATTGCCGAAATGCCCGCCCCGATAGTCTTCACCGATAGCGCCGCCACCAAAGTTGCGCAGTTGATCGAAGAAGAGGGCAATCCCGACCTGAAACTTCGGGTTTTCGTACAAGGCGGTGGATGTTCGGGCTTCCAGTACGGATTTACGTTTGATGAAATCGTCAATGAAGACGACACCACGATGACCAAGAACGGTGTGCATTTGCTGATCGACTCGATGAGTTACCAGTATTTGGTGGGCGCTGAAATTGATTACAAGGATGACCTGGAAGGCGCGCAGTTCGTCATCAAGAATCCGAATGCAACGACCACTTGCGGTTGCGGCTCGTCGTTCTCTTGATTTCTCTTGATAAGCGCTGTTAAGCGGTCGCCAAGGCCTCCGGGCCTGGCGCGATGCTGGGTATGTAAAAAGGGCGCTGGAGCGCCCTTTTTTTCGTGCGAACCACCGTTTTGTTTGTCATTGGGCTGGGTAGAGCGCCCCCAATATACGTAGGCCGCGCGCGCCGGTTACCGCCGGCAAATTCCCCGGGCGGCGGGAATCGAAGCGCTGCGCGAGCCATGCAAAGGCCAATGCTTCAACATGATTCGGCGATATGCCGAGTGTCGCAGTCGATGACAGGCTTGCGGTAATGTGATGCCCGGATAACGCCTGTTGCAATTGCCGCAACAATTCGGCATTGTAGGCGCCGCCGCCGCAGACATAGATTGCCTCCACGCTGTGCGCATGGGCTGCGATAGCATCCGCCAGCGTATATGCGGTGAGTGCCGTCAGCGTCGCTTGCACGTCTTCAGGGGCGGCATTGCCGAATGCCGACAGGCGGGTTGCCAGCCAATTTTCATCAAACAGGTCGCGGCCGGTGCTCTTCGGCGGCTTGAGGGTAAAGAATGGCTCGTTGCGCAGCAGGCTTAACAATTCTGGCAGCACATTCCCGCTTGCCGCCCAAGCGCCTCCGGCATCGTAGGGTTGTCCTCGATGGCGCGCGGTCCAGGCGTCCATGAAAACATTGCCGGGGCCGGTGTCAAAGCCGATTGCGCTGCCGTCGCCCGCGCGACCATCCAGGATGCTGATATTGGTCATGCCGCCGATATTGGCGACTACCCGGATAGCGTGGGCTTTGGCAAACACGGCCTGATGGAATGCAGGCACCAGCGGAGCGCCTTGTCCGCCGGCCGCGACATCGCGGCTGCGAAAATCGGCAATCACATCAATTTCGGTCATTTCCGCCAGCAGGGCCGGGTTATTGGTCTGCTTGGTGTATCCCAGGTGCGGGCAATGGCGAATGGTCTGGCCATGGCAACCGATCGCGCGAATCGCATCGGCTGGCAGTTGCGCCTGCTTCAGCAATTGTTGCACGCACTCCGCATACAGCGCCGCCAATTGATTGGCAGCCAGCGCCTCTCGGTGGATTTCGTTGCCGCCGGCGGCTTGCAAGGCCATCAGGCCGGCGCGCAGGCTGGCCGGGAACGCGGTGTAGCTTGAGGCCAGCATGCGCAGCGCCTGACCGGTAGCTTCGGTATCAAAGGCGGCCAGTACGCCATCCACCCCATCCAGGCTGGTACCTGACATCAAGCCGATGAATAGAGATTGGGTTTCAATAATCATAAAAAAACCGTTCGACAATCGGCAATTTTACAATCGCTGATCGTCGAACGGTTCATTTGCCGCGCTGTTTTGAGAAAAAACAGCCGGGGAGTCTACCTTGTCGCCAGTTGCACCGGTTTGGTATCCGGCATGAGCAATGCAAAACGATGACTCATGTCGGCCGCCACAGACTTGAAATGCAGTAATTCGTTGGCCGCCAACGGCTGTGCGTTCGGGATATTGACGGTCATCGGGTCGCGCGGCTCATTGCTGATGCGAAATTCGTAGTGCAGGTGCGGCCCGGTGGCCCAACCTGTCATGCCGACATAGCCGATTACCTCACCTTGGCTTACCTTGGTTCCTTTATGCATGCCAGAGGCAAAGCGGCTCATGTGCGCATAAGCGGTCGAATAGTTGGACCAATGCTTGATGACGACTACATTGCCATAGCCGTTCTGGGTGCCCTCGAAATCGATCACGCCGTCGCCCGATGCGTGAACCGGAGTGCCGGTTGCTGCCGCAAAATCGACTCCCTTGTGTTGTTTCCAGAGGCCCAGGATTGGATGCAGGCGCATCGAGAAACCGGACGAAATCCGTGTAAATTCGATCGGCGATTTCAGAAACGCCTTTTTCAGCGATTTGCCGTCAATTCCGTAATAACTGCCGCCTTGACTGGAACCTGGCTCCTGGTACCACACCGACTGATATGTCGAGCCGTCATTGGTGAATTCGCCGGCAAGCACGCGGCCGGCGCGAACGAATGCGCCGTTTTGCCAGAAGGTTTCATAGACGACTTCAAAATGATCGCCACGGCGCAGATCCGACGCAAAATCGATATCGGTAGAGAACATATCGACTATTTGGCTGGCAACGCTATCGGGTAATTGCGCAGCGTCGGTGGCGGCGAACAGCGAGGAGTTGATCACGCCGGAGTGCATTTCCAGCCGTCTTTCCAGTTGAGCGGCCGCTGCAACGGCCTTGAAACCATTGCCGTCGCGGGTGATGACCAGATTCTTGACGGGGTTGTCGTGGTTGTCGACTACGACCGTGCTCAGCCATTTCAATTCACCGTCTTCGTTCGTCTGCGCCTGTACCACTTTGCCGGCCTTCAACTGCAGTGCATCGTATGCGGTACGGTCGGATTTGATGAAAGCGGCAGCAGCGGCGTCGTCCACGCCAAGACGGGTCAACAAGCTGGCCAGCGAGTCGCCAGGCCGTACTTTTTCTTCGTTGACATAGGTTTGCTCCGATTTATTACCTCCGGCTAGCTGCTCGGCCACATTGGGCAATTGCAGTTCCTGGGTGACCAATTTAACCGGCAGGTCTGCTGCGTCGGGGGCCAGCGGAGCGACACCGGCGGCGCCGAACGCACACAAGGTCAGAAACAATGCAGATGCCGAAATGATGCGCGCTTTGCGCGATGAGCTAAAAAACTTTTGACGGATAATGCTTATGCTCATGAATTTATCTCTATGTAATTTATCTCTGCGAAGCAGGCAATAAGTTAAAATTCGCGGTTTCATCCAAGTGTTCATGCGAATTACTCTCATTGAGAGTGTTGCAAAGATGAAACAATCACGCATTATACCAAACACTTGCTATTGACAAACTCTTTTTTTTAGTTGTTATTTGCGCCAATATGAACTCAAAACCACCCGTGTATGACTCTGAAGCACCGCCGCCCGGCAACCCGAAGGCAACCCTGCCTCTTTCGGACGCCGTCCAAGCCGCACTGGCGATCACCAAGCGCGGCGTGAATGAGCTGTTGATTGAATCAGAGTTCGTGCACAAACTGGTGCGCTCCGAGCAAACCGGCAAACCCTTGCGGATAAAACTCGGGCTCGACCCCACCGCCCCCGATTTGCACCTCGGGCACACGGTTGTACTGAATAAATTACGCCAAATGCAAGACTTGGGGCACACGGTGATTTTCCTGATCGGCGACTTCACCTCGATGATCGGCGATCCGTCCGGCCGAAACATCACGCGCCCGCCATTGACGCGCGAGCAAATTGAGGAAAACGCAAAGACTTACTTCGCGCAAGCCAGTCTGGTGCTGGATGCCGCCAAAACCGAGATACGTTACAACTCCGAATGGTCGGACCCGCTCGGTGCGCGCGGCATGATTGAGTTGTCAGCCAAGTATACGGTGGCCCGTATTTTGGAGCGCGAAGATTTCAGCAAGCGGTTCAAGGCGGGCGCGCCAATCTCGGTGCATGAATTGCTGTATCCGCTGATGCAGGGCTACGATTCGGTAGCCTTGCGCGCGGATCTGGAGTTGGGCGGCACCGACCAGAAATTCAACTTGCTGGTTGGAAGGGAGTTGCAAAAAGACTACGGGCAGGAGCCGCAGTGCATTTTGACCATGCCATTGCTGGAAGGCTTGGATGGCATCGACAAAATGTCGAAATCCAAGGGTAACTATATCGGCATCACCGAGCCGGGCAATACCATGTTCGCCAAGCTGATGAGCATCTCCGACGTGATGATGTGGCGCTACTACGAATTGCTGTCGTTCCGCTCATTGGTGGAAATTGACAAGTTCAGACATGAGGTGGATGCCGGCCGCAATCCGCGCGACATCAAGGTAGCGTTGGGACAGGAAATCGTCACACGTTTTCATTCCAAGCAAGCGGCGGAAGAGGCGTTGGCGGACTTCGTCAATCGCTCCAAGGGCGGTATTCCGGACGATGTCGTTGAGGTCAATTTGACCGGAGCCCCGCTCGGTATCGGGCAATTGCTGAAACAGGCCAATCTGTGCCCGTCGGCCGCGGAAGGCTTGCGCATGGTCGAGCAGGGTGGCGTGCGGATAGACGGCGCGGTGATTAGCGACAGGGGGCTCAAGGTTGAGGTCGGGACATTTGTCCTGCAAGTAGGAAAGCGCAAGTTTGCGCGGGTGACGTTGGGCCGATGATTGCTCTCATTCAACGGGTGACCCAGGCCAGTGTCGCGGTTGACGGCGAAGTGATTGGAGCGATCGATTCCGGCTTGATGGTCTTGCTCTGCGCCGAACGCGGGGATGGCGAGCGCGAGGTGGAAGCGTTACACTCCAAGGTGTCGGCGTATCGGGTGTTTGCGGACGATATGGGCAAGATGAATCGCAGCGTGACCGATGTAGCCGGCGCGCTGTTGCTGGTGCCGCAGTTTACGCTGGCAGCCGATACCCAATCGGGCACTCGCCCTTCCTTTACCCCGGCGGCGACCCCTGCAGACGGACGGCGTTTGTTTGACCATTTTGTGGCGCTGGCACGTACTCGTCATGCCGTCGTCGAGACCGGGCAATTTGGCGCGCATATGCAAGTGTCGTTGACAAATGATGGCCCGGTGACTTTTTGGTTGCAGGTTAGAGCGCAACCTTAGACCGATATTGTGGTACGTTTTTATATGGGAGACTGAAATGAAACTCTGGAGTGATTCATTCAAGGACGGCGCGGCAATACCGTCCGAATTTGCATTTTGCGCGATTGATCCGCAAACCCACGTCAGCTTGTCCGGCAATCGCAATCCGCATCTGGCATGGTCCGACGTGCCTGTCGGCACCAAGTCCTTGGCAGTGATCTGTTGCGATGGCGATGTACCGTCGCGCGGCGACGACGTAAACCAGGAAGGCAAAATCGTACCGGCCGATTTGCCGCGCGTGGATTTCTTTCATTGGACTCTGCTTGACCTGCCTGCAAGCGCTTCGGCGATTGCGGCCGGTTCGTTTAGCAGCGGCGTGACCGCGCGCGGCAAAGCCGGTCCGCCAATCAAGGCCAGTCCTCTGGCCGGTGCGCGGCATGGGCTGAACGACTATACCGGCTGGTTTGCCGGCGATGCCGACATGAGCGGCGACTATTTTGGCTATGACGGCCCGTGCCCGCCGTGGAACGATGCGATTGTGCATCGTTACGTGTTCACGTTGTTTGCGCTGGATATTGCCAGTGTTCCGGTTGACGGCAAATTTACCGGTCAGCAAGTGCGCGATGCAATGCGCGGTCATGTGCTGGGCGAAGCGGCGCTGACAGGCGTTTATACGCTCAATCCTGCTCTGGTTGCGGCAATCAATTCGACAACGGAACCTGCATGACGGAAATTTTATTGATTCGTCATGGGGAAACCGACTGGAATGCAGAAAGGCGTCTGCAGGGGTATCTCGATATTGAATTGAATGCCGAGGGTGTGCGTCAGGCGGCCGCTCTGGGCGAGGTACTGCGTGGCGAGGCACTGGATGCTATTTTTTCCAGCGATTTGCGGCGCGCGTTCCAAACCGCCCAGCCTATCGCCGCAACCCGCGGCGGCATGACGGTTCAGATCGAGCCGGAATTGCGCGAGCGCTGCTATGGAGCATTCGAAGGTTTGCGTTATGCCGAGATCGGTGAGCGCTATCCGGAGGCTTATGCGGCGATGCGGGCGCGCGATATGGACGTGCGTTATCCGCAGGGCGTGAACGTGGCAGAAACCTTGCGTGAATTTTCCACCCGCTCGGTCGGTGCAATCACCCGCCTGCTCAAGACCTCCGCGTATCGCAAGATTGCCATCGTGACCCATGGCGGCGTCCTCGACTGCCTGAATCGGTCGGCGCGCGGCCTTGACTTCTCGCAACCCCGCGATTTTGAGATACCCAATGCCGGCATCAGCCGTTTGCGGTGGGACGGCGTCAACATGCAAATCTGCCAATGGGGCGAAGTTGCCCATTTGACCCGCGATGCGCTGGACGAAGTCAGCCGATAATTTATTATGTGTTTGCTAGGGAGAGGGCAGGTTCTGGAGATAAAATAGCGCTTTTCGCATTGCACAGCGGCATGCCGTGAATATTGGCCCTTATACTCTCCTCAACAATGTCTTTGTCGCCCCGATGGCCGGTGTGACGGATCGGCCATTTCGCCAATTGTGCA
>PKWO01000034.1 GCA_003132085.1 Oxalobacteraceae bacterium
GCGCCATTCTGATCTTTTCTTTCGGCGTGCTTGGAATGGTCGGCTTGCAGACTTCCGCCGCCAGCCAGTCCGGTGATGCCAAGTTGCGCAGCGACGCTAGCGAACTGGCCGACAAGTATATCGGCCAGATGTGGGTAAGCGACCGCACCCCGGCGACGCTGCAAGCGGCATTCAACAGTTCGCCGGCTGGCGCAGCGTATACCGCCTGGCTGGGCAGCGCAGCGACGGCAGGTTCGGTGCTGGCAACCCTGCCGGGGGTCTCGGCCTCATCCAATAACCCGGTTGTCACATTCACTACGCTGCCGGCAGGCTGTGTCGCACCCAACTGCACAAGTCAGGTAACCATCAAGATGTACTGGAAAGCGCCACACGAAAAGAGTGCAGACCCGGTGCATCAGTACATAGTGACCGCGCAAATCAGCGCGTATTAAGCAAGAGAAAAGAGAGAGGGCACAGACGTGATTGCGATTACCCGCCAACCGGTGCAGCATGCCTACGGCTTCACCCTGGTGGAAGTCNNTGCTGGTGGTGCTGCAAACCTTCAGCGTCTCGGAGGCCAGCAAACGCACCACGACCGGCGGCGACGATGCGCAAATGGCCGGCGCGGTCGCGCTGTTTACCTTGCAACGCGACATACGCCAGAGCGGCTATGGAATCAGCTCTCAAGGGTTGATCGGCTGCGGCGTGCAATTGCGCACCGGCTTGACGGTGAAGCTGGCTCCGCTGACCATCGACCCGTCCACTACACTCATTCCGGCAGGGGATGCCAATACCGATACCTTGCTGGTATCCTACGGGAACCCTAATGGCGCCACTGAAGGGGACGGCATTACAGCGCAAACCAGTACACCGGTTTATGCGGTGCAGACGCCGACATCGTTCGTCAAGAACGATTGGGTGATCGCCGCACCAGCAACGCGACCCGCAACCTGCAACCTGATCCTCGATCATGTCAGCGTCGCAGCCATTGGCGCCAGCCCGAATGTCACGGTAAGCGCCGGCGTGGCGAACATGACCAACGGCTCGCTCTACAATCTTGGCCAGAGCCCCACCATCATCGGTTATGCGGTGCGCGGCGGCAACTTGACGACGTGCTCCTTCACCGATACGACCAAGGACTGCACCAGCGCCACCACGAGCGGCAACTGGACCCCGATCGCCGGCAATATTTCCAGTTTGCGGGCGGTCTATGGGCGCGACACCAGCGTTCCGATGGATGACATCGTCGATATCTACGACCAATCGACTCCGATCACGGCATGCGGGTGGTTGCGGACCTCGGCCGTCAGTTTGGCGCTGGTGGCCCGCAATAGCCAGTTCGACAAGGCGACTCTCACCACCAGTGCGCCGAGCTGGTTTGGTACCGCGCTGACGACGGCGGTGCCGATCGACCTGTCCGGCAACGCCGGCCTGGCCTCCGGCGCGACTTGGCAGAATTATCGCTACAAGCTGTACACGACCGTGGTGCCGTTGCGCAATGTCACGTGGATGGGAGTAACTGCAGGATGTTAAGCAAAACCTACCCGACCGGGGGCGGCGCACATCTGCATGGCAGGCAGCGCGGCCTGGTGCTGGTCATTGTGTTGATCGTGCTGGTGGCCATGATGCTGGCCGGCATTGCGCTGATGCGTTCGGTGAATACGACCACGCTGGTGGCCGGCAATATGGCATTCCGGCAAGCAGCGACCCATCAGGGCGACGTCGGCACCGAAGCTGCGATCCAATGGCTGCAGGCGAATAATAGCGGTACGACCTTACAGCAGTCGATAACTACTTCGGGATACCTTGCCAAGACCGCGGGGCCAAGCTCGTCCCAAACTTGGGATACCTACTGGCAGAAGGTACTCGATATTTCACCGGTTTCGCGCCCGGTCGCGACGGCTGTCAACAGCGGCAGCGTCTGGACCTTAGCAACACTCAATGGTTATACGGTGTCTTTTGTAATACACCGGCTGTGCAACGCCACCGGCGATCCGGTTGCCGTCGGAGTCGATTGCGCACAGTCGCCATTGGTGAGTAGTACGTCGGCCGGAAACAGTCAGACTGCGGGATCGATCGCCTTGCAATATAACAGTCAAGTCTATTATCGGATCACGTCGCGCATTGAGGGACCGCGTAACACTGTCAGTTACACCCAGGCCGTGGTCGCAATGTGATGTCAACCAGGAGCATGCCGTGAACACACCTACTCTATTTGGATGTCTTGGTCGGGCAATTCTCTGCCTGATGGTAGCGCTGCCGGCATTCGCAGCAACCACGGATCTCGCCACCGCCCCGCTGGTGACATCGTCGTCGACCGATGTGAAGCCGAATGTATTCCTGATGATGGACGACTCGGGCAGCATGGATTGGGACTTCATGCCCGACACTGGCTCGTCTCCATACGTTATTTTTGCACCTACAACATATGGAGCCGCCAGCGCTCAGTGTAATGGCGTATTTTACAATCCGGCGATCAAGTATATGGCACCGGTCGATAGCACCGGCACCCCTTATCCGGATTCGGCTTTTGGCAACGCCTGGATGGATGGTTACAATACCGGCGCAGGCACCGTCAACCTGAGTGCTCGATTTCAGATCGGGCGTAGTCAAAGCGACCATCACTCCGCCCCGAGCTCGCAAAGTAATCCCTACACGGGACTTGCCCCGTATCCGGCGTCTGGCGCCCCGGCTTTTTACTATTTATATAAAGGTTTTCAGACCAACGCCAAGCAAAAGAAATACTACACTCCATCCGGTACCTTTTACACCGAATGCAATACTCCCGTCGGGAGCACGGTCGCCACCATTCAAGTCGGCGGCAACGGGAGTACCAAAGTCAACAGCATTGCAATCAACGGCATCGCGATCACGAGCGGCGGCACCAACGCAACGACTACTACCGGTACCCTCGCTCAATCTATCGCCAACAAAATAACTGCAACCGGCTATAGCGCTACTTATTCCGGCAGCAAGGTTACCATCACGGGTCCGCCGAGTGCCACCGGCTACACCCCGGTAGTCTCTTCCAGCGGTACTATGACGTTCACTATTACAGCGTTTCTCCCGACGTCTACGTTATTTGACACAGTAGTGGTTAGTTTGACTTCAGGTCTAGGCGGTAAGGATGAAACGACCAATTTTGCCAACTGGTTCAGTTACTACCGGACCCGCATCAACATGATGAAAAGCGGCACAGGACGGGCATTTCAATCGATCGGCATCAACTTCCGGGTCGGCTTCGCGACCATGAACAACAACAATGGCACCGACATGGTGAATCTGGCGCCTTTCGACGCCACGCAGCGCGCTGCCTGGTATAGCAAGCTCTACGGCGTGTCAGCCAACAATTCCACGCCGCTGCTCAAGGCGTTGTCGCGGGTAGGGCAGATGTATGCATATAAATTGCCTAGCAATAAACTCAATACCGTCGCGGTTACCGACCCGATGCAGTATGCCTGTCAACAAAACTTCGCAATCCTGTCCACCGACGGTTTCTGGAATGACAGTACCAACTACGATTTGATCGGTACTAGCAGCCCCGCTGTCGGCAATCAGGACGGTACGGCGGCCCGGCCCTACTACGACGGAGGCAGCACCTCCAATACGTTGGCGGATGTGGCGATGTATTACTATATGACCGATCTTCGAACTTCAAGTTTGGGCAATTGCACCGGATCCCTGGGGAGCGATGTTTGCAACAACATTGTGCCCAAGAGGATCGACGGCCAAGACGCCGCGTCCTGGCAACACATGACATTGTTTACCCTCGGTCTGGGGGCGCCAGGCAGGATGGTTTTTTCGCCCACTTACCAGACCGATAAGAGCGGCGACTATTTTGATGTGAGTCAGGGAACTTCGGCCAACCCCCCCAGCGTTTGTTCCTGGGGCACCAACGGTCAGCCATGTAATTGGCCAACGCCGAATCCTTCCGGTACGCCTGAAAACATTGACGACTTATGGCACGCGGCCGTCAATGGGCGCGGGGCGTACTTCAGCGCCACCGATCCGAGCGCGCTGGACATTGGCCTTTCGAACGCCTTGGCCGGAGTGCAGGCCCTCATCGGCTCCGATGCTGCGGCGACCACCAGCAACCCGAACATCACTTCCGGCGATAATTTTGTGTTCAGTTCGACCTTCGATACGGTGAACTGGTATGGCGATGTGGTGCGCGAGAGTATTGACCCTACGACCGGCGTTGTGTCGACAACGAACGATTGGACTGCAGGGACGGCAGCGGCACAACTAGACGCTCTTGCACCGCGCACCATCTATACTTACAGTGCGACGGCGGCCACTAAGCTAACGCCATTTGTGTGGGCTAACCTGTCGACGACGCAACAAGCTTATTTTCCCAATACTCCCGCGCTGTCGCAGTTTTGCAGCGTCGGCGTCAACTGCCTCAGCACCACCGACCAAACTGCCGCTACCGGCCAACCTTTGTTTAATTTCATAGTCGGCGACCGCACTAACGAGGGCGCCTACTACCGCTCGCGTGTCCATATTCTGGGCGACATCGTTAATGCCGAGGCAGTCTACGTGAAGGGCTCGTTGTTCAATTATGCCGATGCCGGGTATAGCAGCTTTGCCAGCAGCAACAATACGCGTCAGGGAGTGATATACGTCGCAGCCAATGACGGCATGCTGCATGCCTTTAGTGCCGGCGATGCAACCGGCACCGGGGGCCAGGAATTGTGGGCCTACGTCCCTACCGCGGTCATTCCCAACTTGTACAAGTTGGCCGACAAAAACTATGCGAATTCGCACCGGTATTTTGTCGACGGCACACCGGTGACGGGCGACGTTTACTTTGGCGGAGCTTGGCACACCATTTTGGTAGGCGGCCTGAATAATGGCGGGCGCAGCTACTATGCGCTGGACGTGACCATTCCGACTGCACCGGTTCTGCTGTGGGAGTTCACGGATACTAACCTCGGCTATACCTACGGCAATCCCGTCATTACCAAACTGTCGGACGGCACTTGGGCCGTGCTGGTAGCTTCTGGCTACAATAATGTGAGTTCGGGGGACGGTCAGGGACGTGTGTATGTACTCAATGCCGGCACCGGCTCGCTGATTCGCAGCGTGAGCACCGCAGTCGGCAGCACTTCCACCCCTAGTGGCTTGGCGCGGATTTCCGCCTGGGTCGATAATCCGATGGTCGACAATACGGCGAAGCGGGTCTATGGCGGCGATCTGCTGGGCAATGTGTGGCGCCTTGATGTCAATGCCGGTACCGTCCAATTGTTAGCGACACTAACGGACAGTAGTGGCAATGCCCAACCGATCACCACCAAGCCTGAACTTGGCACTGTTGGCGGCGTTGCGGTAGTCTACGTCGGCACCGGGATCTATTTAGGCACCGGCGATCTATCCAACACAAGTCAGCAAACTTTTTACGCGATCAAAGATACATTGGGATCGGCCACTTACACCAATCCGCGCTTGTATGGTAGTTTCGTTCAGCAAACCGAGACTAACACCACCTGCCCGAGCACCGAGCCGGCAACTATATGCAAAACTGGAGAAATCGTGCGCACCAGCACGAGCAACGTGGTCAATTTTGCCACTAACGGCGGTTGGTATATTGACCTGCCGGATATCGGCGAGCGTGACAATACAGACCAGACGCTGGCATTGGGAACTCTTGCCTTCACCACCAACGTACCGAACACCGATGCCTGTAACGCAGGCGGGTATAGTTATCGATATTTCCTCGATTACCGGACAGGGGCACCTGTTTCCACCGCCGGTACGGTGGTGGCTGTCAAGTTGGGGAGCGCACTGGGCACACGCCCGGTTCTGGTGCGCTTGCCGAACAACACGATCATCGAGTTGACCCGGCTTTCCAACGGCACCACGGTGTCGTCGAATGTGCCCATCGGCAACGCCGCCACCGCTACTAGGCGGGTCGGATGGCACGAATTGAGCAACTAAGCATCGCTCAATGAGCCGCTCGGCCCAGGCCATCGCGCCTGGGCCGAGTCCGTTGCCGCGCGTATCGGTGCAAGGGGTACAAGGCGATTTGCCGATATCGTCCAAAATCTTGCCCAAAATTCGCCCATAACTTATAATACGAACACCATTTCGTCTCACGTGACTGGCGAAAAGGCTGGACAGTTGTCTGTTCGGCAATGAGGTGGGCATCCACCGGGGAGCGTGAGATTTCAATTTAGCCGTGCGCCTGGGTAGCCAAGATGGTAGGAACGTTTGAGGCTGCCGTCATTCCCTTTTTTGGCCCTCATTCGATTGAGCACTCATCCTGCGCAACTTAATCGATTGGAGTATTTCATGTTCAGCAAAGACCTCACCCTGGCCAAAGTCGATCCCGAACTGTGGGCCGTCATCCAGCAAGAAAATAATCGTCAGCAAGACCATATCGAGTTGATTGCTTCGGAAAACTATACTTCGCCGGCGGTGATGGAGGCGCAAGGCTCGC
>PKWO01000465.1 GCA_003132085.1 Oxalobacteraceae bacterium
GCGTTGCTGGGGATGGGTGATATGTTGTATATGCCGCCCGGTACCGGTTTGCCGGTGCGGGTGCATGGCGCTTTTGTGTCGGACGAGGAAGTGCATCGGGTCGTGGATCACCTGAAAGCCCAAGGCGAACCTAATTACATCGAAGGCATCTTAGAGGGCGGGGTAGCGGAAGAGGGCGCTGATGGCACCGCAGAAGCAGGCGTTGCCGGCGGCGAGGCCGACGCCCTATACGATCAAGCCGTTGCGGTGGTGCTCAAGAACCGCCGAGCGTCGATCTCGCTGGTGCAACGGCATTTACGCATAGGGTACAATCGCGCCGCGCGTTTGTTGGAGCAAATGGAGCAAAGCGGATTGGTATCAAGCATGCAATCCAACGGCAACCGGGACATTTTGGTGCCGGCGGGAAATACGGCAGAATAGGAAGAAGATTTTGAATCAACAATCATTGCAAACGCAGCATCATCTGGGCGATAGAGTGCATTTAGGTTCCGCCGACCGGCCCTCTTTCGGCAATCGGCAAGCTGGACCGGCGTTGCGTTCAATGCGCGCGGCCACCATGGTGATTGCCTGCATGCTTGCTCTGCCAGGCATCGGTTATGCGTCGGCGCTCGAACAATTCAAGTTTTTTGTCGCCGGTACCAAATCGGCCAAGGGCGAGTTTTCTCAACGTCTGGTCCGAAGCGACGTTGCGGCCAAAGGCGGCNNTCAAAGCTCTCGACCGGCACTTTTTTGTTCGCGCGCCCCGGCAAATTCATCTGGATCTATCAAAAGCCGTATGAGCAAGTGTTGCAGGCAGACGGCGAGCAACTCTATATCTACGACAAAGACTTGAATCAGGTCACTATCAAAAAGCTCGGCAATGCGCTGGGCTCGTCACCGGCGGCGATTCTGTTCGGCAGCAACGACCTGGAAAAGAATTTCACGCTGAAAGAGGCCGGCAGCAGGGGGGGACAGGAATGGCTGGAGGCTACACCCAAGGCCAAGGACACCACTTTCGACCACATCGGCATCGGTTTGCGCAACGGTGTGCCGGAGGCGATGGAATTAAGCGACTCATTTGGTCAGACCTCGGTATTGACGTTTACCAAGTTTGAAAGGAATCCGGTACTCGCCGCAGATCAATTCAAGTTTGTGCTGCCCAAAGGCGCCGATGTGTTTCAACAGTAAGAGAGTGCGGCGGCCGGCATTGCCATGCTTGACATGACTTCAATCCCCTTGGCCGAGCGCCTGCGTCCGCACACATTGGACCAAGTGATCGGGCAACAGCATCTGCTCGGCGCTGGAAAACCGTTGCGCGTCGCGTTCGAGTCGGGCGAACCGCATTCAATGATTTTATGGGGGCCGCCGGGTGTAGGTAAGACCACGCTGGCACGTCTGATGGCCGACAGTTTCGATGCCGAATTTATTGCATTGTCGGCTGTGCTGTCGGGAGTAAAAGACATCCGCGAAGCGGTGGAGCGCGCGCAGGTTATCCGTGCCAACTCCGGCCGGCGCACCATTCTGTTTGTTGATGAAGTGCATCGCTTCAACAAGAGCCAGCAAGACGCTTTTCTGCCGCACGTCGAAAGCGGACTATTCACGTTCATTGGAGCGACCACCGAGAATCCATCGTTTGAAGTGAACAGCGCGCTATTGTCGCGGGCTTCCGTGTATGTGCTCAAATCCTTATCGGAGGACGACCTCGGAACTTTGTTGCAGCGCGCCTGCGACAACGAATTGCAAGGGCTCGGCTTCAGTCCTGACGCGCAAGCGATGATCGTTGCCAGCGCCGATGGCGATGGTCGCAAATTACTCAATAACCTGGAAATTGTCGCTCGTGCGGCGCAGGCAAAACAGCAGCGGAACGTTGATGCTGTGTTGCTGGCCGAATGCCTGGGTGATGCGCTGCGCCGTTTCGATAAGGGCGGCGATGCATTTTACGACCAGATTTCGGCGCTGCATAAATCGGTGCGCGGTTCCAGTCCGGATGGTGCACTTTACTGGTTTGTGCGCATGCTGGATGGCGGCACCGACCCGCGTTACCTGGCGCGGCGCATTATTCGAATGGCCAGCGAAGACATCGGACTCGCGGATCCACGCGCGCTAAGGCTGGCACTGGATGCGGCGGAAACCTATGAACGCCTGGGGTCGCCGGAAGGCGAGTTGGCATTGGCTGAAGCGGTGATATACCTGGCCTGCGCGGCCAAATCGAATGCCGTCTATAAAGCCTACAATGCTGCGCGTGCTTACGTTGCCAAGGACAAATCGCGCCAGGTGCCGGAGCATTTGCGCAATGCACCGACCAAGCTGATGAAAGAATTGGGTTACGGTAAACTATACCGCTACGCGCATGATGAGCCGGAAGCGTATGCTGCCGGCGAGACCTATCTGCCGGATGGCATGCCGGAGCAAGGCTGGTATCAGCCGGTTGAGCGGGGTTTGGAGAGCAAGATTGCCGCTAAATTGCTGTGGTTGCGCACACTGGACCAGCAAAGCAGGGGTAACGGCAAATAGTTTGGCGCCGAGCGATAATAACGGGCAATGACGTCTTTCTGTTGCGCCGCGGGCAGGGCGCGGCATTTCGGTGCGGTAACGGCGCCTTAGGGGGAAATCACACAATATTGTGAGTTGGTACTTGAGAAACATGCAACGGCTTTTTTGTATATAATTGACCCCTCAGTCAGTAATTTATCCATTCAGATACAAACCGGAGCCGTGACTCCAGGAGTCAAGCACTTGAAAATACATAAGCGTATGCCGCTCGCCAGAATCATGCAGTGCGCGAGCATGGGATTAGCGGTCAGCTTGGTTCTGGGCGGCTGCGCCGTCGGACCCAACTTCAATACACCGGCCGCGCCGGCCGCGGCTGCCGGAAATTCATATACGCCGACGCCAATGCCTTCGCAGACTGACTCGGCGAAGGGCTTGGCCGGTGAGGCGCAGCGCTTTGTGGTCGGACAAGACATCCCGGCCCAGTGGTGGTCGGTGTTCCATTCGGATGAATTGGACCGATTGGTGCGCGCTGCACAAGAACACAATCCGAGCATGGCCGCGGCGCAAGCAGCCTTACGCCAAGCGCAGGAAAGCTTGAACGCCGAGACCGGCAG